>CALMRL010000466.1 GCA_937873345.1 uncultured Beijerinckiaceae bacterium
GTCGTCGGGGCTCGCCACGCAGCGCAGGTAGGCCAGCGCGTCGCGGATCTCCAGCCGCTCGTAGAAGCGGGGGCCGCCGATGACGCGGTAGGGCAGCCCCAGCGTGATGAAGCGCTCCTCGAACTCGCGCATCTGGAACGAGGCGCGCACCAGGATGGCGATCCCGTCGAGGGAATGCTTCTGGCGGTGGAGCTGCTCGATCTCCTCGCCGACCTGGCGCGCCTCCTCCTCCGAGTCCCACACGCCGGAGACGATCGGCTTCGCGCCCGCCTCGCCCTCCGTGTAGAGCGTCTTGCCGAGCCGGTCCTCGTTCCGGGCGATCAGCCCCGAGGCGGCGCCGAGGATGTGGCCGGTCGAGCGGTAGTTGTTTTCGAGCTTCACCACCGCCGCGCCGGGGAAGTCGTGCTCGAAGCGCAGGATGTTGTCGACCTCGGCGCCGCGCCAGCCGTAGATCGACTGGTCATCGTCGCCGACGCAGCAGATGTTGTGCAGGCCCCGCTCCATCGCGCCGCCGCCGGCCGAGCCGGCGAGCAGCCTCAGCCACAGGTACTGCACCACGTTGGTGTCCTGATACTCGTCGACCAGCATGAAGCGGAAGCGGGCGCGGTACTGCTCCAAAACGTCGGGGTTCTCGCGGAACAGCCTCACGCATTCGAGCAGCAGGTCGCCGAAGTCCGTCGCGTTGAGGATCTTCAAGCGGTCCTGATAGGCCTCGTAGCAGTTCCGGCCCCGGCCGTTGGCGAAGGCCTCCGCCTCGCCGGCCGGGACCGCCGCGGGGTGCAGCCCTTTGTTCTTCCAGCCGTCGATGGCGTGGGCGAGGGAGCGCGCCGGCCAGCGCTTCTCATCGATGTTTTCGGCCGCGATGACCTGCTTCAGCAGTCTGATCTGGTCGTCGGTGTCGAGGATGGTGAAGCCTGACTTCAAGCCCACCAACTCGGCGTGACGGCGCAGGATCTTGGTCGAGATGGCGTGGAAGGTGCCGAGCCACGGCATGCCCTCGGCGACCGGCCCGGCGAGCGCGGCGACGCGCTCCTTCATCTCGCGCGCCGCCTTATTGGTGAAGGTGACGGCGAGGATTTCCCACGCCCGCCCCCGCCCGGAGGCGATGATGTGAGCAATGCGCGTCGTCAGAACGCGGGTCTTGCCGGTGCCGGCCCCGGCAAGCACCAGCACTGGACCGTCGATTGCCTCGACGGCGCGCCGTTGCTCGGGGTTCAGCCCGTCGAGGTAGCGGGTCGAACCTTGGCGGGCACGGGCACGATCGGCGAGCGCTGTCAGGACCCATGGTTCACCATTGCCGGCGAACGGAACAAACTGCGAATCATCGCGACCAATGTGGGACGTGGGGCCGACGATGTCACCATCGCCGGCACTTCCTCACTTCTCCTTGCGGCGGCCGGTGCCGGACACGCCGTTGATGCCGCCGTAGGTGTTGGTGTCGTTCATCGTGTCGCCCTCGATGGTGTTCTCGCCCTGCAGCTCTTCCATGTCGGTGGCGTCCACGCCGGCGGCGGTGGTGCCCTTCGACTGGTTGATGCCGGGGTTCCCCTTGAGATCGGCATCGGTCGGCACGGTGGTCTTGGGCTGCTTGCTGCTCATCGCGGTGTCCTCCAAGTCGGAAGCGCGGACAATCGGCAGCGATCTCCGACGTTCCCGCCTGCGCCATCGCGGCACGGCGCCTTGCCGCCGTGCCGCGAATTGATCTCCCACGCGGGGAGTGCGAGGGAAGGCGCTCTCGCTCGCACGAGCCCCTCCGGACAGACCGCCAGCGGCCGATCTCCTTGCGCGATCTCCTCACAGGCCTCGCCATCATCCTCATCGTCGTTCTGACGACGCTGCTGGTCGCGCCCTACTTCGTCGATTGGAACAGCCAGCGCGGCTTTCTGGAGGCGCAGCTGTCGCGCGCCTTCGGGCAGAAGGTGACGATCGGCGGCGACATCGACCTGAAGCTGCTGCCGACCCCCTACCTTCGTCTCAACCAGACGGTGGTCGGCGGCGACGACGCATCCCTGCGCGTGGGCATCCGCCACCTCGACTTCGAGCTGGCCGTGGCGCCGCTGCTGCATGGCGAGATCGACATCGTTGAGGGCAGGCTGGAGCAGCCGGTGGTCCGCCTCGTCCTGCTCGCCGATCGCTCGTTGCCGGCGCTGCCCGTCCCGCCGTCGACACCGCTCGACGTGCGGCTGGAGCGCCTCGCGATCGTCGACGGCACGATCGCCGTCGCCGACCCGCAATCGGGCCGTACCTTCACCGCTGACCACATCGACGGCGCGATCGAGGCGCCGAGCCTCGCCGGCCCCTACAAGGGCGGCGGCACGCAAGGGTCGGGGCCGGCGCGCACCGGCTTCCGGTTCTCCACCTCCCCTGCGCCAAGCTCCGATGGATCGAGCAGGACCAAGCTTCGCTTCGCCCTCGACGAGACGACCGCGCATCCCGCCCTCGACCTCGGCGGCGAGGTGACGCTGGCGGCAGCCGGAGCCGGCGGCGTCGGCGCGAGCTTCACCGGCACCCTCGCAGCGAGCGGCCACCTCCGCCCCGATGGCCGCGCCCCGATCGGCTGGCATCTCGCAGGACCGCTGAAGGCCAACCCCGCCCTCGTGGCGTTCGGCAACGGCGAGCTGCGCATCGGCAATGGCGACAGCGACCTCGTGTTCGCGGCGGAAGCGCAAGCGAACCTTGCGGAGGGGTCGAACGCGCAGGCGAGGCTCGTCGCCCGGCAGCTCGACATCGATAGGCTGTCAGGCCCGCCGGCGACGGGGGATGGCTCTCCCGACCCCGCGCCGCCGCGGCTGCCGCGCCTCGCCACCTTGAGAGACCTCGCCGACGCCGTCACCCTTCCCCTGCCCCTGGCTGTCGACGCCTCGGTCACGTCGGCGATTTGGGGCGGCCAGACACCTCGAGGGCGGGGGGCCGGGCGGCCTCCGCCTCGCGCTGGACAGCGGCCCCGGCGGTTCGGACGGAAAGCTCGACCTTTCCGTCACCGACCTGCCGGGCGCGCTCGCCTGGGTGCGCGGCGTGGCACCCGAGGGCGTGCTGCCCAGCAGCGGCACGCCGCCGTTCCGCCAGGTGGCGCTCGCCGGCCGCTTCGCCACGCGGGACGGATCGCTCCGGCTCGACGAGCTGACCCTGGCGCTCGATCGCTCGAAGCTGCATGGCTCGGCGCAGTTCGCGTGGCCCGATCGCTCGGATGGGCTGCTCGCGGTCACGGCGAAGCTCGCGACATCGACGCTCGACATCGACGCCCTGCCCGAGCTGCCGCTGCCGACCGACGCGGCAGGCGGGACGCGGCCCTCGCTCGACCTCTCGCTGCCGCTCGCCGCCGACTCGGTGCGGGTCGCGGAAGCCGGCAGCGGTCCGCTCGCCGCCGGTCGGTTGCACCTCCAGGGCCGGCGCTCGGCAACCGGACTCGCGGTGGACGCGATCGACGTCGAAAATCTCGGCGGGGCGACGCTGCACGCCAAGGGGGCGATCGCGGACAGGGCCGCGACACTCGATCTCAACCTGGATGCCGCCCGCCTCGACGCCGCCGCAGCCCTCGTGACGCAGCTCACGCCGGGTCGTGCCGCCGAAGCGCTGGCGCGCCGCGCATCCTCGCTCGCCCCGGCCAAACTGCATCTCGATGCCGCCTTCGACCGCGGCGCACAGGGCCGTCTTGCGGCCTCGCGGCTCGACGTCGCCGGCCAGCTCGCCGCCACCGCGATCGAGGGGCATCTCGCGCCCGAAGGCGACAGGATGCGGCTGCGCGCCACCGCGGAGACATCGCAGGGCGAGGGGCTGCTGCGCCAGATCGGCCTGCCGGTCGCGACCGTGGATCGCCGCCGGTGCGGCCCGGCCCACGTCGCCCTCGACGGGACTGGACCGCTCGACGGGCCGCTGCGCACGAGCGTCGAGGCGGCCTTCGGCGATTCGCACCTCAAGGTCGACGGCTCCTTCCAGTTGTTCGGCGCCGGGCGCGGCGGCTCGGGCGCGCTGACCGCGGCGAGCCCTGACGCGACGCCGCT
>CALMRL010000467.1 GCA_937873345.1 uncultured Beijerinckiaceae bacterium
GGCGGGAGCCGGCGTGTCGGGGCCGATGCCGGCGGCGAGGCTCGCCAGCACGCTCGCCATCCGCTCGGCGTAGGGGCGCGCGGCCTCGGCCGCCGCTTGCGCGCGGCGCAGCTTGGCGGCGGCGACCATCTGCATCGCCTTGGTGATCTTCTGCGTCGCCTTGACGGAGGAGATGCGGTTGCGGAGATCCTTGAGCGAAGGCATGGCCGATCCGTGTCGAATGCCCCGGCCTCAAGGCCGGCGGCACCCAGTCCTCAGGGTTTTCAGGTTCAGGCGGCGGCCTTGTCGCCCGCCTCGAAGCTCT
This sequence comes from uncultured Beijerinckiaceae bacterium, assembly GCA_937873345.1. GTDB lineage: Bacteria > Pseudomonadota > Alphaproteobacteria > Rhizobiales > Beijerinckiaceae > RH-AL1. The sequence continues at coordinate 305 of CALMRL010000467.1, forward strand.
TCGCCAGCGTCGAGACGGCATCCTTCAGCTTGGCCTCGGAGTCGCTCGACAGGTCGTTCGAGGCGCGGATCGCGTCGAGCACGTCGGCGTGCTTGGTGCGCATGGTCGCGAGCAGCTTGTCCTCGAACTCGCGCACCCTGCCCAGCGGCATCTTGTCGAGGTAGCCGTTGACGCCGGCGTAGATCACCGCGACCTGCTCCTCCATCTTGAGGGGCGAGAACTGCGGCTGCTTCAGCAGTTCGGTGAGCCGCGAGCCGCGGTTCAGCAGCTTCTGCGTCGTCGCGTCGAGGTCGGAGCCGAACTGCGCGAAGGCCGCCATCTCGCGGTACTGCGCCAACTCGCCCTTGATCTTACCGGCGACCTTCTTCATCGCCTTGGTCTGCGCCGAGGACCCCACGCGGGATACGGAGAGACCGACGTTCACCGCCGGGCGGATGCCCTGGTAGAACAGGTCGGTCTCCAGGAAGATCTGGCCGTCGGTGATCGAGATCACGTTGGTGGGGATGTAGGCGGAGACGTCGTTGGCCTGCGTCTCGATGATCGGCAGGGCGGTCAGCGAGCCCGAGCCGCGATCGTCGTTCAATTTGGCTGCGCGCTCCAAGAGGCGCGAATGCAGGTAGAAAACGTCGCCGGGATAGGCTTCGCGGCCCGGCGGGCGGCGCAGCAGCAACGACATCTGACGGTACGACACCGCCTGCTTGGACAGATCATCGTAGACGATCAGCGCATGGGCGGCGTTATCGCGGAAGAACTCGCCCATCGCGCAGCCGGCGAAGGGCGCGAGGAACTGCATCGGCGCCGGGTCGGAGGCGGTGGCGGCGACGACGATCGAGTATTCGAGCGCGCCCTGCTCCTCCAGCACCTTGACGAAACTGCGCCACCGTCGAGCGCTTCTGGCCGATGGCGACGTAGACGCAGTAGAGCTTCTTCTTCTCGTCGTCGCCTTGGTTCAGCGGCTTCTGGTTGAGGATGGCATCCAAGGCCACGGCGGTCTTGCCGGTCTGGCGGTCGCCGATGATCAGCTCGCGCTGGCCGCGGCCGACAGGGATCAACGCATCGATCGCCTTGAGGCCGGTGCTCATCGGCTCGTGCACCGACTTGCGCGGGATGATGCCCGGCGCCTTGACGTCGACGCGCGAGCGCTTGGTCGCGTTGATCGGGCCTTTGCCGTCGATCGGGTTGCCGAGCGCGTCGACGACGCGGCCGAGCAGCTCGCGGCCGACCGGCACGTCGACGATGGCGCCTGTGCGCTTGACCGTTTGGCCTTCCTTGATCTCGCGGTCGGAGCCGAACACCACCACGCCGACGTTGTCGGCCTCGAGGTTCAGCGCCATGCCGCGCACGCCGCTCTCGAACTCCACCATCTCGCCGGCCTGGCACCGGTCGAGGCCGTAGACGCGGGCGATGCCGTCGCCGACGGAGAGTACCTGGCCGACCTCGGTCACCTCGGCCTCGTTGCCGAAGTTGGCGATCTCCTGTTTCAGGATGGCCGAGATTTCTGCGGCGCGGATATCCATCAGCCGACCTCTTTCATGCGGGTGCGCATCATGTTGAGCTTGGTGCGAAGCGAGGAGTCGATCATCCGCGAGCCGAGCTTGACGACCATGCCGCCCAGCAGCGTGGGGTCGACGGTGACGTGGACGTCGACGTCCGCCGAGCCGGCGGCCGAGGCGAGCGCGTCCTTGAGGGCCAGCACATGGGCCTCCTTCAAGGGCTCGGCGACGGTGACGTCGGCGCGGGCGACGTTGCGCTCGGCGTCGTTGAGCGCGTGGTAGTCGCGGATCATTTCGGGGACGGCGAACAGCCGGCGCTTGGCGGCGACGAGCTTCAGGAAGCTGGCGGCGGTGCCGGCGATGCCGGCGCGCCGGCAGAGTTCGTCCAGCGCCTTGACCTGCTCCTGCGCCGGGATCGCGGGCGAGCGCAGGAAGCGGCGAAGGTCGTCGCTCTCGCCGGTCATCCCTTCGAAGGCCTTCAGGTCGGCGCCGACCTTGTCGGTGCTGTTCGACTCCTTGGCGAGGTCGAACAGGGCTTGGGCGTAGCGCCCGGCGACACCGGACACGTGAACGTCGTCTTTCGCCGAATTATCCCGCGCCAAAGCCGTCCCGCCCTCGCCCCTGCCGTCGGCCCATTGCGGCGATCATCATCGCAGCGTTCGAGACCGTCTCGCTCCGGCCAGCTTGCCGCACCGGATCGGCGCTTGGTCGCGGAATTCTCACCCTGCGCGGACTGGCTTCCGCGCGGCGGGGGTGCCGTAACATAGGGCTTTTTTGTGCGCAACCGCCGCACGGCGCGAAAGCGCGGTGCTGTTCGACCTGCCGTTTTCCGCGGCAGACGGTGTCTCGTCCACTCACGCATAAAGACTTCGCGAAAAGCATGGAGGGCGGCTGGGTGACGCTGCTGGCAAGGGGAACGAGGCGGCGCGCCGCGCGCTTCCCCACCATGCAACCAGCCTTCACCGAGCAAGCTCCGACGGCGCTCCACGGCCGACAGGCGAGCGAGGACGTCGAGGAGGCCCGCGCC
>CALMRL010000468.1:0-1337 GCA_937873345.1 uncultured Beijerinckiaceae bacterium
CTCCTCCCCCGCTTCGCAGGGGAGAACACGCCACCGATCGGCGCCTTCACGCCGCCTGCCCCACCCCGTCGAACGGCGCGTTCATCCGCACGATCGCGAGGTTGAGCGCCGCCGCCACGCCGACCCAGGCGAGGTAGGGCAGCAGCAGGCAGGCCGCCACGCCCGAGATCGGCGCCAGCCCGACCACCAGGGCGAGCACGGAAAGCCACAGCAGCGGCACTTCGGCGAGCGCCCAGTCTGGGCGGCGCAGGGCGAAGAACAGCGGGCTCCACGCCATGTGCAGCGCGGCGTTGAGCGCGAACAGGCTAGCGATGCGGCCGTGGTGCCCCGGCCCGTCGACCCAGGCCAGCGCCGCCGACCACGCGGCGAGCGCGGCGATCCCGGTCCACATCGGCCCGAACAGCCAGTTCGGCGGGTTCCAGCGCGGCTTGTGCAGCGCGTAATACCAGGGGCCGATGCGGGTGGCGACGCCGCCGACGCCGAGCACGACGACCGCGATGGCGGCGGAGACGAGGAGCGGGATGGTCATGACGGCTCGCGGGAGGGCGCTTGCGGCGGTGAAGCCACGGTGGCGGCTATTCGCATCCTAGCGTCCTTCATCGCCGCGGTCTCTGCCCCTATGGTGCGCGAGCCGGAGGACGGACGGCGCCCGGCGGAGACGGATGCGATGCGCGAGAGGACCAGGCTGGCGATGATGCTGGGGGTCGTCGGGACGATGGCGGCCGGGCCGGCCCTCGCCGACCCGCCGTTGCGGGGCGAGATGGTCGCCGCCGACAACCACGGCCAGCCGGTATGCGCGACGCGACAGGCGCTCTCGGACTACACGATCGCCACCATCCGCCACGAGCCGCTGCGGCCGGTGATCAGCAATCCCGGCTGCTCGATCGCCCCCTACGGCACCCGCGTCACCGTGCTGGAGGATTTGCCCCCCTTCGGCTCGCGCATGCACATGGTGCGGGTGGTGGCGGCGACGCCGCTGCAGCGGGTCGAGGGCTACACCTGGAGCGTCGGCCTCTACGACCCGCGCCGCTTCACGCCCTTCTCCTCGTTCGGCGACTATTTCCCGCGCATCCCCTGACGCCCCGCGGCGCCAGCCGCCGCACCCCTGCGACGGCCGACTTCGCGCGGCTTTAGCGCGACTTCTTGTAGAGCTTGGTCGCGATCTCGAACATCTCCTCGGGCGCGTAGTCCGGCGTGAAGGCCGAGGCGTGGCCGGTGAGGTCGTGGATCTTACCGCCCTCGGGCCGGCCCTCGACGCCCTCCAGATTGCCCTTGGGGTCGCCCGGCCGGGCCTGCTCGCCGTCGCCCCAGAGCCCGCGCAGCGCGCGGTAGGCGTG
>CALMRL010000468.1:1347-2546 GCA_937873345.1 uncultured Beijerinckiaceae bacterium
CGCTGCCCCAGATGCCGGCCATGTTCTTGTAGTCGTTCGGGCTCCAGGTGTAGAGCCGGCGGTGCGAGCCCTCTTTGAGGTACTTCTGGCAGTCCGGGATCTTCGATAGGTCGATGTTGGGCGTCGGCAGCATCTGCTCGATCGCGACGCCGGTGACCTTCTTCAGGGCGAGCGCGTAGGCGTGGGCGTGCACCGAGCCGCGCACCAGCAGGTAGCCGCAGACCTCGCGGCCCGTCGCCTCGGTCATCGTCTCGTAGACGCGCAGCTTGTGGATGCGGGCGCCGCATTCGAGGTGGAAGTTGTGCAGCAGGTCGACGATCAGGTTGCCGGTGGTGGTGACGAAATCCATGTTCCACGAGGCGCCGTTCGAGTTCATCGGCATCGCGCCACCGCCGTTCGACAGGAAGGAGGCGGCGAGCCGCGCGTCCTGCATCGCGCCCCACGGCGCGCCGGTGATGTCGGCCCCGCCCTTCTCGTTGGCTGGGTTGTCCGGCCCGTTCGCCAGCATCGCGACGCCGTTGCAGGCGATCTCAAGGTGGCCGAGCTCCTCGGCGGTGATCGAGGCCACGAGGTTGTAGAAGGGCTTGAGCTTCGACTTCGAGCGGAAGTTGAAGGACTGGAACATGTAGTTGCCGAGCGTCGACATCTCGCCGTACTTGCCGCCGATCAGCTCCTGCAGCGCGGCGGCGGCGTTGGGGTCGGCCTTCTTCGGCGCAGGCAGCTCGGCCTGCAGCTTGTCGATGCGCATGAACATGGGGCTGTTCTCCTTGGCGTCCGCTGGGAGGCGGACTGGCGGCGAACGTGGTCCCGTCGCGATAGGTCCACGCGCGTGCAGGTTTGACGCACGTCGGTCAGAGGCCGACCCTCAGCGGCCGGGGGGAACGTCGAGGCGCCGCAGCATCTGCCGGGTCGACAGGCGGCGGTAGCGGTCGCCGCGGCGCCCGACCCTGACGCCGTTGCGGGCGCGCCAGGCCGAGACCGCCGCCGCCGCCATCAGCGCGGCGAGGATCGCGAGGTGGGCGAGGGCGAGGGTCTGTCCCGAGATCTAGAGCCGCGCTCCGCGAGAGCGGCGCGCAGCATGCGCCGCCGGGCTGCCTTTTCCAGAGACGACTCGTTGACGGCGAAAGAACTCCAACGGTGTTGTCCGGAATGCTCGGTGACGGTGGTTTTAAGCACGAGGCGATCCTCAACGGTGTAGT
>CALMRL010000469.1:0-5223 GCA_937873345.1 uncultured Beijerinckiaceae bacterium
CCTCGCCCTGTTCTTCGCCGGCGGCTCGGCCGGCTCGCTGCTCGCCGGCATCGCCTACGCCCACGGCGGCTGGACCGCCGCCTGCCTCGTCGGCCTTGCCTTCCCCCTCGCCGGCCTCGCCGCCTTCGCCGCCGAGCCGCGGGACCCGAACCGAGCGGCTTGACCTGAGCACCCCGGCTGGGGCCTCGTCTCTCCATCGAAAGAAGGAGCGAGCGGTCGCGCATGGCGGAGCAGGGGAATGGTCAGGGCTGGACGCAGCGCACGCGGATGGCCGCCGCCGGCCGCCGCCCGCGCGAGCAGTTCGGGTATGTGAACACGCCGATCTATCGCGGCTCGACCGTGCTGTTCCCGACCTACGCCGACCTCGCCGCGCGCACCGGCCGTTTCTCCTACGGCACCGCCGGCACGCCGACGACGCAGGCGCTGGAGGAGGCGTGGAGCGAGCTGAGCGGTGCCGAGACCACGGTGCTCACCCCCTCCGGCCTCGCGGCGATCGCCGTGGCGCTGATGACCGCCACCGCGGCCGGCGACCACGTGCTGGTGATGGACAGCGTGTATCGTCCGACTCGGCAGTTCTGCGACACGATGCTGGCGCGCTTCGGCGTCGCCGTCACCTACTTCGACCCGATGCTGCCGGCCGACGAGGTGCGGGCCCTGGTGCGCCCCGAGACCCGCGCGATGATGCTGGAGGCGCCGGGCTCGCAATCCTTCGAGGTGCCCGACCTGCCGGCGATCGTCGCGCTGGCACGCGAGCGCGACCTTTGCACGATCCTCGACAATACCTGGGCGACGCCGGTGTTCTTAGCTCCGCACGCGCTCGGGATCGACCTCGCGATCGAGGCCGGCACCAAGTACCTGTCGGGACACTCCGACCTCCTGATGGGGCTCGTTTCCGCCAATGCGGCGTGGGCGAAGCGGCTGCGGGCGACCTTCGACAGCTTCGCCATCCTGCCCGGTCCCGAGGACGTGTTCCTGGCGCTGCGCGGCTTCCGCACCCTCGACCTCAGGCTGCGCGAAGCCGAGCGGCAAGGGCTCGCAATGGCGCGCTGGTTCAAGGCGCGGCCGGAGGTCGCCCGCGTGCTGCATCCCGCGCTGCCCGACTGCCCCGGCCACGGCAATTGGGCGCGCGACTTCCGCGGCTCGACGGGGCTGTTCTCGGTGCTGCTGCACCCCGCGCCCGTCGCGGCGGTGGCGGCGATGCTCGATGGCTTGCGGCTGTTCGGCATGGGCTATTCCTGGGGCGGCTACGAGAGCCTGGTGATCCCCTTCGACTGCGCCGGCTACCGCTCGGCGACGCGCTGGCGTTCGGACGGGCCGGCACTGCGCTTCTCGATCGGGTTGGAAGACGTCGCCGACCTGCAGGCCGACCTCGACAGTGGCTTCGCAAGGCTGCGCGCCGCCTGTTAAGGAAGAAGGCCGCCTTGTCGCGGCATGACGCACGGCGCAGGATCGAGACTTGAGTACGGCGAGAGTTCCCCGATGAGAGAGTTGCGGCTGGTGCTGCTCGGCCTCGCCGCCGTCATCGCGATCGTGCTCGGCGCAGGCTTCCTGCGGCGCGCGCTCACCCCTCGTCCCGTCCCGCAGGAGGCTCAGGAAGCCCAGCAGGCGCAGGATCAGTCGGCCCACGCGAGCGAGCAGGCTTCGGCCACGCCCGACCCGGCCTTCGACATGGCATCCGTCTCGACTGCCACGGGTGACGCCGCGGGGTCTCGCGGCGCGATCGAGCGGGCGATCAGCGAAGCACCGGACTATCGATCTTTCTTCGCGCATCTGCGCGCCGCCTTCCCGCGCGACTACGACACCATCCTCGCCAACGAGGCGGCGATGCGTCCCGGCGCGGTCGACGTCGATGCTGTGACGGCAGATACCGTGACGGCGCTGCGCCGCGTCCATGGCACGCTGGCGACCAAGGCGCCGGACGGGGCGCTGGCGCAGATCTTCGCGCAGCAACTGCGCGAGATGGAGGCCTTGGGCCAGCGCGACCCGCACCTCTGCGTCGCCTTCCTCTACGGCAGCAACGGCAACGGCTTCCTCTCCTTCGCCGCCGCCAACCGTCCGCTGGTCGCCGCCGCCGCCGCCGCCGGCCTCGACGCGATGGTCGCCGGCGGCACCGCACCGGTGGTGCGCACCGCGCCGACCGACGCCGACTTCGATGCGTTGGAGGCGGCGCTGGTGGCCAAGGGCCTGAGCCGCCCCACGATCGAGGCGCTGCTCGACGGCAAATCTGCCGACCCGCCGATCGCCGATCCCGAGATGTGCCAGTCTGGCCAGACCTACCTGCGCACGCTGGCCGAGATGCCGACCGACGCGCGGGGGCGGCTCTACGGGTTGGCCGTCGACCTGATGGCGCGCTCGTGACGTTCGTGCCCCGCCAGACCCGCTAGGTAGACCCGCACGAAGGCCGCCAGTTCGGCCTCGCCGTCGCGAAACTCTGCTCCCTCGCCGCTCTCGTCGGCGAGCTTGTCGTCGAGGCCGAGCAGCACCAGCCCGTGCACCGCCGAGAACAGGGTACGCGCCTGCGCCGTCACCGGCGCGCCCTCCGGCAGGACGGAGGCGAGGCAACGCTCCAGCCGGGCGAAGACGCGGGCGCGGTCGGCGACGAACCAGGGCGGCAGCGACGAACCCGCAGCGATCCGGTGCTCGAACAGGGCGCGCCAGCGCTGCGTGTTGGCGGCGGCGAAGCCGCGGTAGGCGCGGGCGAAGGCGACGAGCTGCGCCTCGCCATTCTCCCCCATCGTACCTTGCGCCTCCTCCGCCGCGGCAAGATGGGCGTCGAGGGCCGCCATGGTGCGCTGTCCGACCCGCAGCGTCAGTTCGTCCATGTCGCGCACAAGGTTGTAGACGGCGCCGAGCGAGCAGCCGACGCAGGCCGCGAGATCGCGCGCCTTCAGTGCCGCGAGGCCGCCATCCGCGACTGCTTGCTCCGCGCAGGTGACCAGGGCGTCACGTTGTTTGTCGCGCCGCCTCGTCGCCTCGCCGCTAGAGCCTTGAACATCGTTCATAATCGTGCGACACGTCTTGAACACTGTTCATGGTGAAAGCCCGTCTTCGCGTCGGCGCGTGCCGGGGATAAGGTCGCAGCGATGGAAAGGCCCTCATCCATGGATGTCTCCAAGCCTGGCGAACCGCCGCGCATGCACCTTCTGCGGAGCCGCCGCTTCGCGCCGCTGTTCTGGTGCCAGTTCTTTTCCGCCTTCAACGACAGCTACATCAAGGCCGCGCTCGGCTTCATCCTCCTGTACCAGCTCGCGCCCGGCCAGTCGCAGATGCTGATCCAGATCGCCACGGCGATCTTCATCCTGCCGTCCTTCTTCCTGTCGGGGCTGGGCGGACAATGGGCCGACCGCCACGACAAGGCGGTGGTGGCGCGTCGCCTGAAGCTCGTCGAGTTCGTCGGCGTGGCCATCGCCGCCGCCGGCTTCGTGCTGCCCTCGCTGACGCTGCTGTTCGTCGCCCTCGCCCTGTTCGGCGTGCTGTCCGCCCTGTTCGGCCCGGTGAAGTACGGCATCCTCCCCGACCTGCTGTCGCGCGAGAAGCTGGCTGGCGGCAACGCGCTGGTCGAGGGCGCGACCTTCATCGCCATCATCGCCGGCACCTTCGTCGCCGCGCTCGCCTCCAACGAGGGGCGCAACGGCCCCGGCTGGTTCGTCGCGCTGACGATCGGCTTCGCTCTCCTATCTTACGGCGCCGCCGCGCTGATCCCCAAGCTCGGCGCCGGCGCGCCGAACCTCGTCGTCGACCGCAACGTGCTGCGCTCCACCGGCGAACTCGTCCGCGAGCTGTGGCGCGACGCGAGGCTGTGGCGCGGCGGGCTCGTCGTCTCGATGTTCTGGCTCGTCGCGGCGATCAGCTTCGGCCTGCTGGCGCCGATCGTGAAGACGCTGATGGGCGGCACCGAGATCGTCGTGTCGGTGTATTCCGCCGTCTTCGCGGTGGGCATCGCGCTCGGTTCCGGCCTCGCCTCCTGGCTCGTCGGCGGCCGCATCATCACCCTGCCGGCGCCGATCGCGGCGGTGGTCATCGGGCTCACCATGCTCGACCTCGCCCTCAACCTGCATGGCGTCGCCCCGCATGCCGGCCCGGCGCTGGGCGTCGCCGACTTCTTCCGGCAGCCGCACGCCTGGCATCTCGCGGCGGACATGCTGGTGCTGACGATGGCCGGCGGCCTGTTCATCGTGCCCTCCTTCGCCGCCGTGCAGGCCTGGGCGCCGGCCGACCACCGCGCCCGCGTCATCGCCGCGATCAACGTCATATCAGCGATCGCGATCGCCGGCGGCACCGTGGCGGTGGCGCTCGCGACGGGGGTCGCCCACCTGTCGATCGCCGCCGTCTTCGTCATCCTCGGCGTGCTGAGCCTCGTCGCCGCGGCCTGGATCCTGCGGATGCTGCCGACCAATTGGCTGCGCGACCTTTCGGCGATGCTGTTCCGCATCGTCTACCGCCTCGAGGTGCGCGGGATGGAGCACCTCGCGCAGGCCGGTCCCAACGCCATCATCGCCCTCAACCACGTCAGCCTGCTCGACGCGCCGCTCGCCTTCACCGTGCTCGACCAGGACCCTGTGTTCGCGATCGACAGCGGGTGGGCCAACAAGTGGTGGATGAAGCCGATCGTCAGGCGGATGAACGCGCTGCCGCTCGACCCGACCAAGCCGCTCGCCACCCGCACCTTGATCCAGGCGGTGCGCGACGGCGCCACGCTGGTGATCTTCCCCGAGGGGCGGATCACCCGCACCGGCTCGCTGATGAAGGTCTACGACGGCTCCGGCCTGATCGCGGTGAAGACCGGCGTGCCGGTGGTGCCGATCCGCATCGAGGGCGCCGAGGCGAGCCGCTTCTCCTATCTCAGCAACGCGCAGGTGCGCCGCCCCTGGTTCAAGAAGATCACCGTCACCGTGATGCCGCCGCAGCGCGTCACCGTGCCCGACGGCCTCGCCGGCCGCGCCCGCCGGCAGGCCGCCGGGGCCGCCCTCTACACCACCATGTCGCGGATGGTGTTCGAAACGACGCCGATCGACCGCACGGTGCACCAAGCGCTGATCGACGCCGCACTGCGCTACGGCCCGAAGCGCAACGTCTTCGAGGACCCGACCAGCGGCAAGACGAGCTACAAGCGCGCCCTGATCGGCGCCCGCGTGCTGGGCGGCAAGCTTGCCGATCTCGCCCCCGCCGGCGGCACGGTCGGCCTGATGCTGCCCACCTCCACCGGCGCCGTCGTCACGTTGA
>CALMRL010000469.1:5252-8971 GCA_937873345.1 uncultured Beijerinckiaceae bacterium
GGAGGGTGGCGGCGATGGTCAACTTCTCCGCTGGCGCCGCCAACATCCGTTCTGCCGGCGAGGCCGCGCGCTTCGACACCATCATCACCTCGCGCGCCTTCATCGAGCGCGGCAAGCTCGACAGGCTCGCGGCCGAGCTGTCGCGCACCTTCACGCTCGTCTATCTCGAAGACGTGCGCGAAGGATTGGGCCGCCTCGACAAGGTCAGGGGCTTGCTCGGCTGGCGCAGGCCGATCGTCGCGCGCGCCGCCGACGATCCGGCAGTGGTGATGTTCACCTCGGGCTCGGAGGGCAAACCCAAGGGCGTGGTGCTCTCCCACCGCAACATGCTGGCCAACGCCGCGCAGGCTCGCGCCGTGCAGCACTTCGGCCTCGACGACACCATGTTCGCTGCGCTGCCGATGTTCCACGCCTTCGGCCTGACGATCGGGCTGGTGGTGCCGATGGTGTTCGGGCTGCGCGTCTACCTCTATCCCTCGCCGCTGCACTACCGCATCATCCCCGAGCTGATTTACGGCTCGAACGCGACCATCCTGCTCGGCACCGACACCTTTCTCGCCGGCTACGGCAAGATGGCGAACCCCTACGACTTCCGCTCGCTGCGCTGCCTGTGGGCCGGCGCCGAGCCGGTCAAGGACTCGACCCGTGCCCTCTACATGGAGAAGTTCGGCCTGCGCGTGCTGGAGGGTTACGGCGTCACCGAGATGGGGCCGCTCGTCGCCGTCAACACCGAGATGTTCAACCGCAACGGCACGGTCGGCCGGATGGTGCCGGGGATGGCGATGCGCCTGGAGGCGGTCGACGGCATTGCCGAGGGCGGCCGGCTGATGGTCGGCGGCCCCAACACCATGCTCGGCTACCTCAAGGACGACCGGCCCGGCGAGCTGCAGCCACCGAGCGACGGCTGGTACGACACCGGCGACATCGTCGCGATCGACGATCGCGGCTTCGTGGCGATCCGGGGGCGTGCCAAGCGCTTCGCCAAGATCGGCGGCGAGATGGTTTCGCTTGCTCAGGTCGAGGCGCTGGCGGCGGAGCTGTGGCCCGACGCGGTCTCGGCGGCGGCGACGCTGCCCGACCCGCGCAAGGGCGAGCGCATCGTGCTTCTGACCCAGCAGAAGAACGCGGACCGTGCCGCCTTCGCCGCCCACGCCCGCTCCCGCCACGCTTCCGAGCTGGTCAACCCCGCCGAGGTGGTGGTCGTCGAGGCGATCCCGTTGCTCGGCAGCGGCAAGGTGGATTTTCCCGCGGTGAAGCGGCTCGTCGAGGAGCGCCAATCGTTGGAGCGGCGGGACTCGCCGGAACAGGAAAGCGACGACGGTGGGGACGCGCAAGCCGACGGCGTCGAGGAGGCGGCCTAGCGGTCCGCTGGCGCAGCCGCTTCGCGTCCCACCGCGAGGTGATGCGTCGGGGAGGGGCGCGAACTGCGCGCATCTTTGCGGACAGGACCGAGCCTTACGGGTTGTCGGCCTCGCACAGCACCGTGGTCTCGCGGACGAGGTGCGGGTCCGGCGCATAGGGGTCGCGGGGCACGCGGTGGCAGATCACCGGAGGCGGCGGCGTGGTGTAGAAGGTGGCGGCGTTCTCCGGCAGGTAGGCCGGCACCGGCACGGTGAAGTGCGGCGGCTGCACCGGCTTCGGGATCGGCGCCACCAGCTCGACGCCGGCGAGTGCCGGACGCTCCAGCGGTTCGGCGTCGCCATAGCGACGCGAGGCACCGCGACGGCGGGCGACGCTGCGGGCCGGGGCAAAATGCCTCTCCACCTTGCGGGATGACGGCTTGCTGCCGGAGCCGCCTCCGATGAGCTGCGAGTTCAGTGGCACGGCGCCGTCGAGCGGCTTCGGCAGGCTTGGCTGTGCTGCCGCCGGGCTTGGAGGCGCCGGCTGCGCGAGGGATGGGACGGTGAGCGCCGGGACGATCAGCGCCAGCCCGATCACGCCGGCCAGCAGTCGAAATCCAGGGTTCCCCGTCATATTCCTCCACCCTGTAACTTTTGCCGCGATCCGCACGTATCAGCTTACGGACGGCGTGATCCTAGCGACAAACGGCTTCCGCCGCCAAAGCTTTCCCGCGGGATGCGCCTTTGGCCGGCGCCTCGCGCCGAGCCAATCGAAGAGGTGTGATCCATGAACCACAAGGGCCACAAGCATCGCCGCGACATCCTCGCCGTCGGCGGACTCGGACTCGCCGCCACCGCGCTCGGCGGCCTGTTGGTCTCGGGGAAGGGCAGGGTGGTGACGCCGGCGCGGGCCGAGGCGGCCTTTCCCGTCAAGCGCTCCAACGTCGAATGGCGCAAGCAGCTGACGCCGGCGCAGTACGATATCCTGCGCGAGGAGGGCACCGAGCGTGCGTTCACCTCTCCCCTCAACGACGAGCACCGCCACGGCGTCTTCGGCTGCGCCGGCTGCGCGCAGAGGCTGTTCCGCTCGGACACCAAGTTCGACAGCGGCACGGGTTGGCCGTCGTTCTACCAGCCGATGGACAAGGCTGTGGCCGAGACGACCGACCGATCCTACGGCATCGAGCGCACCGAGATCCATTGCGCGAACTGCGGTGGCCATCTCGGTCACGTCTTCGACGACGGCCCGCGCCCGACCGGCCTGCGCTACTGCATGAACGGCGCGGCCATGACCTTCACCGCAGCCTGAGCAGGAGACGCATGATGGGCAAGACCCTTCCCTTCCTCGTCGTCGGCATGGCCGCCGTCGCCGGCGCCGCGGGGCTGACGATGCCGCCTCGCGCTGCCAGGGCCGAGGACATGAAGAAGGCGCCGGCGCCGGCGGTCGACCTACCCGTGAGCAAGGCGAAGAACGAAACCGCGGTGTTCGCCGGCGGCTGCTTCTGGGGCGTGCAGGGCGTGTTCCAGCACGTCAAGGGCGTCACCAGCGCGGTGTCCGGCTATGCCGGCGGCGCGCAGAAGACCGCCTCCTATGAAACGGTGAGCACCGGCAGCACCGGCCACGCCGAGTCGGTCAAGGTGACCTACGATCCCGCGCAGGTGAGCTACGGCAAGCTCCTGCAGATCTACTTCTCGGTGGTCGCCGACCCGACCACGTTGAACGCCCAGGGTCCGGACGAGGGAACGCAGTACCGCAGCGACCTGTTCGCCTTGACCCCGGAGCAGGCCAAGGTGGCGAACGATTACATCGCGCAGCTCGGCAAGGAGCACGCCTTCGCGAGGCCGATCGTCACCAAGGTGTCGGAGTTCAAGGGGTTCTTCCCCGCCGAGGGCTACCACCAGAACTACCTGACGCTGCATCCCGACAACCCCTACATCGCCGAGAACGATTTGCCGAAGGTGCAGGGGTTGAAGACGCTGTTTCCCGACGATTACAAGGCGAGCCCGACGATGGTCTCCGCCGGGCATTAGATGCCGGTGCCATCCCCCAAAGGGAGTAGGAATTTTAAGACGTTCCTCAATGGCGATTTTCCCGGCATCGTCTACATGAAACTTCGCTTCGCAAGAAAGCTCACGGAGAGAAACATGAACTGGGTTGCCCCGATCGTCACCGAGATCTGCGTTGGCATGGAAGTCACGTCCTACGACTCTGCCGACATCGACGTCAGCTTCTGACATCGAGCCGGCTTCGGGCTTTCGGCCCGGCCTAAGATCGAGGCGCCCTCCCGCGGGGGCGCCTTTTTTCTTGCGTTGAGTGCCCGGAGCCTCCGGCTTCGGGCCGCAAAGTGCGTCGGCGGTTTCGAGAAGGCCTGATGCGAT
>CALMRL010000470.1 GCA_937873345.1 uncultured Beijerinckiaceae bacterium
GGCACGACGCTGGCGCTGCACGGCGGCCGGCGGCGACGGCGCCCGCCGGCGGCGATCGTCGGTTTCTCCGGCCTGCTCGTCGGCAACGGCGAGTTGCCGGCGGCATCGCTGCTCGCCGACCGCGACGCCGCCGTGGCGCCGCCCCCGGTGCTGCTGACCCACGGCAGCGGCGACGAGGTGATCCCCGTCGAGGCCCTCTTCCTCTCGGCCGATGGCCTCGCCGAGGCCGACGTGCCGTGCCAGTGGCATCTCTCGTTCGGGGTCGGCCACGGCATCGACGAGGGCGCGCTCGGCCACGCCGGCCTGTTCCTCGCCCGCGCCTTCGGGTTGAAGACGGGGTCGGGTCCCGCCGTCCCGGAGCGCTGATCTCAGAGGCGCGCCGGCCGCCCGTTTAAGCGATCATTAACCCCGCTCCTTCAGTCTTTGGTAACGCGACGATCGCTCGCGCCTCGATAGACGGATCGCCACGATGGCCGGCTCTTCCAAGACACCCTCGCGCTATTCCTCCTCGCGCCGCGGCGAGGACTTCATGGCGAGGGGGACTGGACGCATGCCCTGGCAGCGCCGCGACGATGCCGAGGCACGGCGGGACGGGTCGGGCGAGGACAGCGTGAGCCGCTCGGTGCGCGCCGTCGAGCGCGCTGTCGAGAACTTCGCGGCCTTGCAGCAGAACTGCGACTACTACAGGGGATTGGCGGTCGAGCTGCGCAAGGCATTCGACGACGAGAAGGACCACGCCAAGGCCTTCGCCCAGCAGCTCGGCGAGGCGGAGTGCGCACATCGCACCGATCGCGAGCGGGCCGCCCGCGCCGAGAGCCGGCTGGAGCAGTCGGCGCAAACGATCCGCGAACTGGAGCGCCAGCTCGCCACGGTGCGGGCCCAAACCGATCGGTTGGTCCATACCATCGCCCGCCTGATGTCGGCCGACAAGAAGCGCGACACCGGGGATATCGCAGCTCTGCTCGCCGCCTGAGGCGCGGCGGCCTGCGCCGAGCTGTCGCGTGTCCCGTGCTGCGCCCGCCGGCGACGCGATGTCGAAGGCGCTTCGGCACAGTTCGGCATAACAGGAGATATGGCGCCTGCCGGCGCCCGGCGCTTCAGCGCTGCAGGGCGACGAGGTAGTCCGGGATGATGTCGCGGGGGCGGCCAACGGCCCGCACCGTTCCCTCGTCGATCCACACCACGCGGTCGCACAGCTCCTCCACCGTCGGCAGGTCGTGCGACACCACGAGGATGGTGCCGTGCTCGGCGAAGCGCTTGATGTAGGCGTCGCACTTCGCGCCGAACTCGGCGTCGCCGACGGACAGCGCCTCGTCGACGATCAGGATGTCGGCGTCGGCGTGGGCGCAGATCGCGAAGGCGAGGCGCGACAGCATGCCTGACGAATACATACGCAGCGGCTGGTAGAAGAAGTCGCCGATGTCGGCGAAGGCGGCGATCGAGTCCATCCGCCTGACGATCTCGGCCTTCTTCAGCCCGAGGATGGCGCCGCCGATCAGGGCGTTCTCGCGGCCTGTCAGCTCGTGATCGAAGCCGGCGCCGAGCGCCAGGATCGGAGCGAGGCGCCCGGTGATGGTGGCGGCGCCGTGCGTCTGCGCAGTGATCCCGCAGAGGATCTGCAGAAGCGTCGTCTTGCCGGCGCCGTTGCGCCCGATGATGCCGACGCACTCGCCCTTGCGCACCTCGAAGGAGACGTCGCGCAGGACCCAGTGCTCCTTGTAGTACTGCCGCCAGCGCCCGAACAGCGTCTGCTTCAGCTGGTCGTTGCGGTGCATGTAGAGCTGGAACGCTTTGCCGACGCCCTGGCAGTGGATCACCGTTTCACGTGAAAGGTGTTGCTCGCCGGGCGTGCCGGTCGCCAGCGGCTCGGGTCGGTCGATCGCGCGTTCGGGGCGAAGCACGTCAGATGACATCGACGAAGATCGACCTGTAGCGCATGAAGAAGCGGTAGCCGAAGTGGAACACCAGCAGCGACACGATCACGGTGCCGCCGTAGAGCAGAGGGCTCGGCAGCCGGCCGGCGATCAGCATGTCGCGGATCATCTCGACGTAGTTGCCGATGAGGTTGAGATGGATGATCGGGCGCAGCCGCGCCGGCACGTCGTCGATGGAATAGAAGATCGGCGTCGCGAACATCATCACCGGCACGATCGAGATCATCAGGTGGGCGACGTCGCGGGTAAAGGAGCCGAGCGCCATCAGGAACCAGCAGGCGCCGAGCAGGAACAGGAAGAAGGGCACCACCACGAGGGGCAGCAGGATCGCGCTCGCCGGAAGCCCGTGGAGGATCGCCAGGGTGAAGGCGAGCAGGATGACGAACGAGATCGCGGCGTAGGTCGCCGCGCGGATGCCGGCCGTCCAGGCCAGCGTCTCGGAGGGGAAGATCGACTTCTTGATGAAGGTGACGTGCTCGTGGAGCAGGCCGGGCGAACGGTAGGCGAGTTCCGAGAACAGGTTGAAGACGATCAGGCCGCAGAAGATCGACAGGGCATAGGTCTTGATGCCGCCGCCCTGCGCCGAGCGCGGCACCCCCACCGCCGAGGAGAAGATGATCGTATAGGCCGACAGCATCACCAGCGGGCCGAACACCGCCCACAACCAGCCGAGGATCGAGCCGCGGAAGCGGGCGGCGAGTTCCCGCCGCACCACCGCGCGGATCAGCTCGCGAAAGTGCCAGGCGCGCTGCAGCGGCTCGAGAAGGCGCGGCAGGGTGCTGCCCGCATCGGGCGTGGCGGTGCCGAGAGTGCCGAGGGTCGCGGTCCGGGGTGCAGACATCGCCGGCGAGATAGACAGGTCGTTTCCAACCCGTCAACGCGCGGAGGGCGCCGCGCCGCCGAAGCTTGAGGAGTGTGGCTTCGCGACGCCTGTGGGCGCCTCATCCCATCGGGCCGGCAGTGCGGCGGAACCGCCTGCCACGGCCTCGGTTTGCGTCCGGCAACGAAGGACAAGGGAGACCGCTATGGACAAGGAACACGGCAAGGGCGCGGTGGACAAGGTCGTCGGCTCCGTGAAGGACGCCGTCGGTTCGGTCACCGGCAACGAGAAGCTGCAGGCCGAGGGCAAGGCGCAGAAGGTCGAGGGGAGCGCCCATCAGGCGACGGGCGACGTCAAGGACGCCGGCCGCAACGTCACCGACGCCGTCAAACGCTGAGGTCGCAGGCGCTGGCGCCAAGCCTATAATCCAGGCAAAAAATTCGAGAAGCCCGTCGGCGGTGTCGGCGGGTTTTTTCGTGTCGGCGATTCTGAAGGGCGGCAAGCCCGGCCTCGGGACGCTACGGTTCCAGCGCCCCGACGCGGTCATAGGCGGCGCGCCAGTACACCAGGGCGCCGCTGCCGTCGCCCGCCGGGACGCGGGATTCCGTCACCCTGCCGATGATGATGGTGTGGCTGAAGCGGTCCATCATCTCGTCGAGTTCGCATTCGAAGGAGGCGAGCGCGTCGGCGAGCACCAGCGGGGTGCCGGACCGGCCGATCCATTCCGCGCCCTCGAAGCGCGCCGCGCCGCGCCGCCCGTCCCGGCCGGCGAAGCGATCGGCGATGAAGCCGTGCTGATGCCCGAGAATGCTGACGGCGAAGCGGCCGGAACGGCGCATCAGCGGCAGGCTCGACGCGCCCGAGGCGACGGCGACGAGCAGGCTCGGCGGCTCGGCCGAGAGCGACACCATCGAGGTCGCGGTCAGGCCGCCCCTCTCCTGGCCGTCGGCCACGGTGACGATGCTGACGCCTCCCGCAAGGTGCCGCATCGCCGCCTTGAAGGCGGCGGCTGGGTCGGCGTCGATGCCTTTGGCGGGGCGGCCGACGCGGGGGAGAGGTAGGTTCATGCCTGGAGAACTCGTCCCGCGAGATGGCGACCGCCGGCGGGGCGTCGGCGGGAGGAAAATAGGCCCCCGGCGAGGCGGCGGCAAATTCAGGCCGTTGCCGGTCGGGAAACAGACGGGGTCATGCTACGGCGCAGGGCTGGCGGGGACGAGACGGCTCCGCGCGGCGACGGGGGAAGCATCGCATTCCCGCCCCCTGCCCGGCGCACCCCCGGTTGCCGTCTGCCTCGACGCCGTGAACCTCGCGACGGTGATTCTGTTCGACCGATGAACGGGAAGAGGGTCCACTTGCCGCCACGGACCGTCACGCGCACATCCGCGGCAGCACAGGCTTTCGCCCGACCGGATCAACCTCGGCCCTTGGCGCCGGCGATGAACGAGGCGCCGGTGGTCCGCGAGATGACGGGGGCGACGGGACCAAAGGCCTCGCTTTGCCGAAGCCGATCGCGCATCGGCGCCGCGCAGCACCCCGGCTCTGCCGACCGGGAGCCATTGCCTTTGCCGCGGCGCGGCTCATCCTCCAGCGGCCGATCGAGGAAACACCCACCTTGCCGAAGTTCGCCGCCAACCTGACGATGCTGTTCACGGAGAAGCCGTTCCTCGACCGCTTCGCGCTCGCGCGGACCGCGGGCTTCGAGGCGGTGGAGTTCCTGTTCCCCTACGACCACCCCGCGGCGGACATCGCCGCGCGGCTCGCCGACAACGATCTGAAACTCGTGCTGCACAACCTGCCGGCCGGCGACTTCGGCGGCGGCGAGCGCGGCATCGCGGTGCTGCCGGAGCGTACGAGCGAGTTCCGCGACGGCGTGGCGCGGGCGGTCGACTATGCCTCGCGCCTGCGCTGCCCGCAGCTGAACTGCCTCGTCGGCAAGGTGCCGGTCGATGCCGATGCGAAGCGCGTGAGGGCCGTACTGGTCGAGAACCTGCGCTTCGCCGCGGAAGCGTTGGAGGGTGCCGGCATCCGCCTGCTGCTGGAGATGGTGAACAGCGTCGATGTGCCGGGATTCACGCTCGACACCACGGCCAAGGCGCTGGCGCTGATCGAGGCGGTCGGCTCGCACAACGTCTTCCTGCAGTACGACGTCTACCACATGCAGCGCATGGAGGGCGATCTCGCCCGCACCCTCAAGCAGGAGCTGTCGCGCATCGCCCACGTCCAGGTCGCCGACAATCCCGGCCGCCACGAGCCCGGTACCGGCGAGATCAACTACCCCTTCCTGTTCCGCCACCTCGATCGCATCGGCTACGCCGGCTATGTCGGCTGCGAATACGTTCCGGCCGGCACCACGATCGAGGGCCTCGGCTGGCTTGCGCAGGCCCGCTCCGCCGCCTGAGCCGGCATCTACCTCCTACCGATCAGGGGATCGCGACGGCCTGGCCGGCCACGCGCCGAGCCTGGAGGGCGGCTGCCCGCTGCCGCAGGAGTTCCTCGATGGCGATGCCAGCGCCTGCTCGTCGCCCTCAGCGCTCGTCCGGCGCCGCGTCGAGGTCGTCGCGACCGTAGCGCGAGGCCGTGCGGGGCGGCTCGTAGCCCTCGTCGGCCCCCTCGTCACGCCCCCCGCGGTAGGAGGTCTCGCGCACGCTCGTCTGCGGCTCGGGCCGGCCAATCGAGCCGGTGGCCGAGTTGGAGAAGCCGTCGCGCTGGTAGATGTCGTCGCGGAACTCGACCACGCCGTTGGGATAGGCCCAGGCGGTGATGTAAACCCAATACACCGGCACCGGCTGCGCCAGCTTGACGTTGACTTGGCTGCCAGAGCGGATCGCCTCGTCGATCTGCGGGCGGCTCCAGCCGGGCGTGTCCTTCAGCAGCCACTGCACGTAGTCGCGGACGTTCTGCACGCGGATGCAACCCGAGGAGACGAAGCGGTTGTCGTCGCCGAACACGCCCTTCTCCGGGGTGTCGTGCATGTACACGCCGTAGGGATTGTTGATGTTGATGCGGACCACGCCGAGCGAGTTCTCGGTGCCGGGGTCTTCCTTGTAGGTGTACTGGGTGGCCTCGTTCGAGTGCCAGTTCACCGCGGAGGACGGGATCTCCTGGTCGCCCTTGAAGATGTGGATGCGGTGGTCGTTGAGATAGTTCGCATCGGCCAGCATCTTCGGGATCAGGTCCTTCTTGATGAGGCTCGGCGGCACGTGCCAGTACGGGTTGAAGTTGATGTCGAGCGCGCGCGTCTGCATCACGGGCGACTGCCGGTCGATGCGGCCGACGCCGGCGCGGTGGTGGGTGGCGACCCTCCCGTCCTCCACCGTCTCGACCGCCTCGGCCGGGATGTTGGCCATCACGTAGCGCTCGCCGAGGTTGCCGGAGAAGGACTTCAGGCGCACGAGGTTGGTTTCGAGCTGGTGCATCCTCGTGTCGGCCGGCACGTTCATCGCGCCCAGCACGTCGGCGCCGACGACGCCGTTCTCCTGGAAGCCATGGCGCGCCTGGAAGTGCTTGACGCCGACATCGACGTAGGAGTCGAACACCGGCGAGTTGCCGGCGGAGCTGTCGAGGTCCCCCGACACGATCAGGCGCTTGCGCAGGGCGACCACGGCCGGGCCGTTGCTGCCGAGCTTCAGGGTGCGGCCGGTCGGCACGCGGCTCCAGCCGCCGCGCGCGACGATCTGGCGGTACTGCTCGATCGCCCGCTCGGTCGCATCGAAGGTCGCCTGCGAGAGGACGGGAGTGGTGGAGCGCTGCACCGACTGGCGGGCGTCGGCGTCGTAGCCCTGCGCCCACTCCGCCTGGTCGGAGAACTGCGCCTCCTGGGCGCATGCGGGAAGGATGGGCGTGATGATGCCGGCGGAGGAAAGGAAGCCGGCGACGGAGGCGGCGCGCAGCATGCGGGCGCGAAGGTTGGGATTGCTTGCCACTCTCAACTCCAAACGCCCAGGGGGCCGGAATGCGGCCGATGGGGCCGGCGACTGCCTGCATCGAGGCTACAGGCGACGGGGTTAAGAGACCGCGAACGGCGGGCGGTTTTGTGGCGGCGACGACGGCGGCCCCGGCCTGAGCGGGCCGGCGCCGGGTTTCAGGCTCCCTGTTGCGGCCAGGGCACAAACGCCCGTCGCGGCGCCCGCGTCAGAGGCGGAAGCGGATCTGGTCGGTCCAGAAGCGCTCGAGGCGGGCGAGCGACTGGTTGAGCTGGGTGAACTCGCCCGACGAGATACCGCCGATCTGCTCCACCGTGGTGACGTGCTTGTCGTAGAGGCCGGCCACGATGGCGTGCACCTCCTTGCCCTTCGCCGTCAGGCTGATGCGAACCGAGCGGCGATCGAGGCGCGAGCGGGCGTGGTGCAGGAAGCCTTCCTCGACGAGCTTCTTCACGTTGTAGGACACGTTGGAGCCGAGATAGTAGCCCTTGGTGCGCAGCTCGCCCGCGGTCAGCTCCTTGTCGCCGATGTTGTAGAGCAGCAGCGCCTGCACCGCGTTGACGTCGGAGCGGCCGCGGCGGTCGAACTCGTCCTTGATCACGTCGAGCAGGCGGCGATGCAGGCGCTCGACCATCGTCAGCGCCTCGAGATAGGCCGGGCGCACCGCCGGCTCGTCGCGGGCGGCGGGCTCGCCGATCATCCCGTGGCCGCCGATCTCCATCATGCCGGCCTCGACCGCGCCCATCTTCGCCTTCGCCGTCGTCGCTGCCGTCTTCATGATCCGTCCCCGATTGTCCCGTCCGCCCGGCGGCGGCGCCATGTCACGAGTGATAGACCCCGCGGATGAAAACGACTTTAAGCGAAAGACTGAATCGCGAGTTTACGAACTGGCGTAAATGAACGCTGAAAGGCTCGAATACTGTCTCCGCCGACGCCCGCGACGAAGTATGCCTGGATACACTTTGCTAGGGTTGAAGAATTTCGATCGAATGCGAGCAATCCCTGCAGGACGGACAACCGGGAACGAGCGTCGGGCGCGTCACGCTCCGCGGTGGGGGCGGCCGGCCTGGAAGGTGAGGGCGAAATAGAGCACGATCAGCACCACGTCGGAGGCGATCCAACTCGGCGCGATCACCTGCCGCACGCTCGCCGCGACGAAGATCTGCGAGATGGCGGCGAACAGCCAGAGCACGCCGCCCCAAGGCGTCGCCAGCCACAGTCCCACCGCGGCGAGGAAGTCGATCACGGAGAAGAACATCACCGCCGCGCTCTGCGTCATGCGGAGATGGTCGAACAGGTCGTCGTGCGGCACCATGAAGGCCGACCATTGCAGCAGGCCCTGGATGATCCAAAGCACCGCCAGGAGTCGCATGAAGACGACGAGGACCAACCCCCAGCGCGTCTCCACCTGCTCCCGCGCGGTGAGGCCGACGCGGATCGGCGCCTCGCCGGGATAGGGCGACGCCTCGTCCCCCAGGCCGCCGCCCGAAGCGCCGTTCAAGCCGCCGCCAGGGCGGGGATCGCCGGAGAGCAGGGTCAACGCGCGTGCGGCTCGAAGGGATCGGAAGCGGGACCCACCGGCACCACCCCCGTCGGATTGATGAAGGGATGCGAGCGGTAGTAGTGGTTCTTGATGTGGTCGGGGCGGTAGGTCGAGGCCACGGCATCGATCGCCAGCATGTCGGCGAGATAGGCGGTCAAGGCGGGATAGTCCGCGATGCGCCGGATGTTGCACTTGAAATGGCCGACGTAGACGATGTCGAAGCGCGTCAACGTCGCCACCAGCCGCACGTCGGCCTCCGTCATCGCGTCGCCGGTGAGGTAGCGCTGCGCCGCCAACCGATGGTCGAGCAGGTCGAGCGTCTCGAACAGCGGGTGCACCGCCGCCTCGTAGGCCTCCTGCGTCGTCGCGAAGCCCGCCTTGTACACGCCGTTGTTCACCGTCTCGTAGACGAGGGCGTTGACGACGTCGATCTCGTGGCGAAGGTCGGCGGGGTAGAGGTTCGGCCCCGATGCCCCGCAGCCGTCGAAGGCCGCGTTCATCATCCGGATGATGTCGGCGGACTCGTTCGAGACGATGGTCGTCCGTTCGCGGTCCCACAGCACCGGCACGGTGACGCGACCGGAATAGTCGGGCTTCGCTGCCGTGTAGACCTGATGAAGGAACGTCGCCTCGTGAATGGGATCGGGGATCACGCCGTCGCGCTCGCGAAAGCTGATGCCCCCCTCCGCCATCAGCCAGTCGGTGACCGAGAGCGAGATGGCGTCCTCCAACCCCTTCAGCTTGCGCACGATCAGGCAGCGCGTCGCCCAGGGGCAGAAATAGGAGGCGTAGAGATGGTAGCGCCCGCGCTCCGCCTTGAAGCCGCCCTCTCGCGTCGGCCCGGGCGAGCCGTCGGCGGTGACGAAGTTGCGGAACTTGGAGGCGTCGCGCTCGAAGGCCCCGGCGTTCTTCTCCTGGTCGTAGCCGCGCTCGTGCCAGATGCCGTCGACGAGAACACCCATTGCGAACGCTTCTCTCCCCTGCGGCGCAGGGACGCCCTTCGCTTGTAGCGGTAATCGCGGCGACGCTCCAAGCCCGGCATGACCTCGTTGACGCACAGGATGCATCGACGCCGCCACCGCTCCGGCGCATAAGGCCAACCGATCCCCCATCCCGAAGCCGCCGAGGAGCCGCCATGACCCCCAGC
>CALMRL010000471.1 GCA_937873345.1 uncultured Beijerinckiaceae bacterium
GATCGCCGCCGCCGTCTCGGCCGTCTTGACGCCGAAGCCCACCGCCACCGGCAGGCTCGTCGCCTGCTTCAACCTCGCCACCGCGGCAGCGACGGCGTCGCGGCTCGGCGCCGCCGTGCCAGTGACGCCGGCGATCGACACATAGTACAGGAACCCGGATGTGTTCGCGAGCACGGCCGGCAAACGGCCCTCGTCGGTGGTCGGCGTCGCCAGGCGGATGAAGTCGAGCCCTGCCTCGCGCGCCGGCACGCACAGCTCGTCGTCCTCCTCGGGGGGCAGATCGACGAAGATTAGTCCGTCGACGCCGGCCTCGCGGGCTTCGCGCAGGAAGCGCTCGACACCGTGGATGTAAACCGGGTTGTAGTAGCCCATCAGGATGATCGGCGTGGCGTCGTCCACTTCCCGGAAGCGGCGCACGGCTTCCAGCGTGTTGCCGAGCGTGGCGCCGCCTTTTAGGGCGCGCAGCCCCGCCGCTTGGATCGCCGGGCCGTCGGCCATCGGGTCGGTGAAGGGCATGCCGAGCTCGATCACGTCGGCGCCGGCGGCGGGAAGGGCGCGCAGCACGGCGAGCGCCGTCTCCGGGTCGGGATCGCCCGACATGGTGAAGGTGACGAGGCCTGCGCGGCCCTCGGCGGATGGCCGACGGCCCGGCGATCCAAGCGGCGGGCGATGCGGGTCATGGGCGCGGGGTCGAGGAGGGAGAGCGGCAGGCTTAGCCGATCGCCGCCGCAGCCGCCAGCTATCGGCCGCGGGCAAGGCCGTCCATCGAACGCGGCCGGCGGGTCGATGCCCGCGCCGCCCTGCCCTATCTCCTATGCCAATGGTATCGCGAAGGAGTCCGGCATGGTCAGCGAGCGGCATCTCTGGCGTTTGCGCAAACGCCCGCAGGGCGACGTGCGCGACGGCGACCTCGAATTCTTGAAGGAGCCGATCCCCGCGCTGCAGGACGGCGAGTTCCTGCTGGAGGTGCTCTACCTGTCGCTCGACCCGACCAACCGCCTCTGGATGAGCGACAGGCGGCAGTACATGCCGCCGGTCGATCTCGACGCGCCGATGCGCGGAGGGGTCGCGGGGCGGGTCGTCGCTTCCAAGAAGCAGGGGGTGAGCGAGGGCGAGATCTTCTTCGGACTAGGCGAATGGGCGGACCATATCGTCACCGACGGCACGAACTACGTGAAGGCCGAACTGCCGAAGGGCCTGCCGCTGTCGGAAGGCTACGGCGTGTTCGGGCTGGTCGGGCCGACCGCCTATTTCGGCCTGCTCCACGTCGGCAAGCCCACGCAGGGCGACGTGCTCGTCGTCTCCGCGGCCTCGGGTGGCGTCGGCCAGATCGTCGGGCAGATCGGCAAGATCAAGGGAGCCTACGTCATCGGCATCGCCGGCGGGCCGGAGAAATGCCGCGCCCTCACCGACGAGTTCGGCTTCGATGCGGCGATCGACTACAAGAACGAGGACGTCGGCGCCCGCCTCGACGCTTTCGCGCCCGGTGGCATCGACATCAACTTCGAGCAGGTCGGCGGCGAGATCATGGACGCGGTGATGGCCCGCATGAAGATGTTCGGCCGGATGCCGCTGTGCGGCATGATCTCCGGCTACAACGAGGGCGAGACGGCGCCGGGGCCGCGCAACTGGCCGCTGATCCTGATGCAGCGCCTGACGGTGCAGGGCTTCATCATCTTCGATTTCATCGAGCACTACCCCGCGATGATGCGCGAATTGGGCGGCTGGATCGCGGAAGGGCGCATCAAGTCGCGCCAGGACGTGCGCGTCGGCCTCGACAGGGCGGTGGAGCATCTCGGGCTGCTGTTCACCGGCGGCAACAAGGGCAAGCTGCTCGTCGAGGTCAGTCCCGACGCGGCGAGGCTGTGACCGCCAAGCCGATCTGGTTCGCCGCGCCGCCGACGGAGCTGAGCGTCGAGCAGGTGCCCGGCCTCGCCGCGGGCGGGCTGGTCGACAGCCTCGGCATCGAGCTGCTGGAGTGCGGCGACGACTGGTTGGCCGCGCGCATGCCCGTCGACGCACGCACGCGGCAGCCGTTCGGCCTGCTGCACGGCGGCGCCTCGGTGGCGCTCGCCGAGACGTTGGCCTCGATCGGCTCGGCGGCGGCGATCGACCTCTCGGCCAAGGCGGCGGTCGGGCTGGAGATCAACGCCAACCACCTGCGCGCGGTGCGCGAGGGATGGGTAATCGGCCGCGCCGGCGTGCTGCACCTCGGTCGCACCACCCACGTCTGGGACATCCGCATCGCCGACGAGGCCGGGCGGGCGGTGTGCGTCTCGCGCTGCACGGTGGCGATCGTCGACCGTGCGCCGCCGCGGTGACGGCTCAGGTCGTTCCGTGCAGCCCGGCGCGCCCGGCCATCCGCTCGATGAAGGCGGCGCAGTGGTCCGGCGCGGTCAGCGGGATCATGTGGCCGCCCTCGATCATCTCCACCGTGGCGCCGCCGATCTGGTCGCGCAGCGTGTCGGCGTGCAGCGCCGGCGCCAGGATGCGGTCGCCGCTGCCGACCAGCACGCCGACCGGCGCCCGGATCGCGCCGTAGCGCCGCGCGCAATCGGCAAGCTCACCCCCGGCTTCGACAAGGTCGCGGCAGGCGTTGCGATACGTGGCGGGCCGAGCCACCAGCATGGCGCCGCCGCGGGTGGCGAAATCAGCGGGCGCGGGATCGGGTCCGAAGAGAATCTTCAGCGTCGCCGCCTGGTTGCGGGCGCCGATCGGCACGGCGATCGTCCAGCCGATCAGCCAGCGCATGGCGTTGGTACGCACGGCGAGGCTGTTCAAGGCCTTCGGCGGCGCGGCCTGCGTCTGCGAAGCCGGCGACAGCAGCGCCAGCCCGGCGACCTGTTCGGGGTGCTCGATCGCCATCGCCAGCGCCACGGCGCCGCCGAGGGAGTGGCCGACGACCAGCGCCTTCTCGATTCCGAGACCGCGCAGCAGCGCCGACATCACTGCCGCCTGCCCCGTCAGCGAGGCGTCCGCGCCGGCCTGCGAGTAGCCGCAGCCCGGCCGGTCGACGATCACCAGGCGATATCGCTGCTGCAAACGCGCCTGCAGGGCGTAGGTGTAGCTCTGCAGCTGCGAGGCGAGGCCGTGGATCATCAGCACCGCCGGTCCTTCGCCGGCCTCGACGAGGTGGAGGCGAACGCCCTCGATGGTCACGAAGCGGCCGCAGGGCGGCACCAAGCGGCGGGCATGGCGCGCCACGCCCGCGGTGAAGGCCGCCCCCCCACCGCCCGGGGCGAGCCGAACCACGAGGACGCTCCCCGCGCTCAACACGGGAGCGACCCGGCGGCAGGACGTCCTGCGCCGATCATCCCGACGATCGAATTCCCAGCCACGCCCGATGCACGATCCCGCGCCCGGCGCGCGTCGGCCACCCTCATGCACGATCCTCGCTCATCGCGCGGGCAACGGCAGTGAGCCTCCTTCGTTCGAGACTAGACGCTTGGTTTCGCGGACTTGGCCGTGCGGACCTTGGTGCCGGGGATCGGTGTCACACCGCCCGCAGGCGGCGGCCCGATGGAATGGCGAGAGGGGCTCGGCGGTCGTCGGCGCGCATCGCCGATGCCACCTCCTCCAGAAGCGAGGCCGCCTCGCGGATGCGCAAAGCTCGACCGTCCTCGCGGGACTGCGTCGCCATCCAATAGCTGGCCTCGGCGCAGCGCGACAGGATTTCGGCTTGGCGGCGCATCGCGGAGATCGGCATCGTCGCGCCTTCTAGTTCGGCAGTCCTCCGGTGGTAGTGCCCCGCCCCCACGACGGCAAGGCGCAACCGACGCCGAGGTCGCGGAGTGCAGGAGAGTTGCATCGAAGAGACAGCAGCCGGTTCGTTCGGATGTGACGCAAG
Source organism: uncultured Beijerinckiaceae bacterium (assembly GCA_937873345.1). Classification (GTDB taxonomy): domain Bacteria; phylum Pseudomonadota; class Alphaproteobacteria; order Rhizobiales; family Beijerinckiaceae; genus RH-AL1. The sequence goes on from CALMRL010000471.1 coordinate 3,848, forward strand.
GCGCGTAGGTGCGGCCCGGGTAGTACCGGGCCGCGCTTGCGCCTATCCTGCCAGCATGAGGCACCCTCGTATCGCCGCCCTTCTCGCCTTTCTCCCCGCGGCTCTCGCGACGGGGCCGGCGGCCGCCGACACCTCGGCGATGACCGACGCCTTCGTCGCTGCGACCGGACCGGCCTATGCCGCGCTGAGCCAGGCCGACGCGCTGGCAGAGGAATCCGGCTCGCGGCTCGTACGCTTCGCCCGGCGCGACGCCGCCGAGCAGGAGCAGGCGGCCGACGGGTTGCGCGGCTGGAGCGAGGCGACGCGCCAAGCCGACATCGCTGCCGCGCACACGCCCTCGATCGACGGATTGGGGCCGATCCTCTACCCCTTCTCCTCGGTCGTACTGCCCTTCTCCGTGCACGGCCGCACCGAGACCG
>CALMRL010000472.1 GCA_937873345.1 uncultured Beijerinckiaceae bacterium
GTCGGCGAGCACGTAGGCGTCGCCGTTCTGCCCACGCGCGGCGACCACGATGCCGATCTCGTCGCGGCTCTCGTCGGCGCGGCCGGCGGCGCCGGAGGGGTCGACCGCCACCACCACCGACGCGCGCTCCTCCACGGGGATCGCCGCCGGCTCGCAGCGGTGGCGGTCGAAACTCTCGAAGGTCCACAGCGCGTCGTCGACCTCCTGGACGTAGACGCCCTCGTAGAAGCGGCGGCGCTTGCGCTCGGGCAGCGCCGCGAGGCTTGCCAGGAACTCCGGCGTCAGGTTGGCGGCGTTGTCGACCGGGTTGAGAAAGGCGCGGGCGTAGGCGGTTGGCTCGGCGAGCGGCTGGCGCGAGACGGGGTCGCGCTTGTCGCCGAACAGCACGTTGGTCCAATGCGCGATGGCCGTGGGGTTGAGGTCGACGTAGGCGCGCTGCGCGAGGTCGGGCACCACCTGCGCCAGCCGGGTGAAGGCGACGAGCGCGGAATCATACGAGATCTGCGACGCCTCGTTGAGGAACACGCTGGCGTACTCCAGGCCCAAGATCTTCTCGATGCGGCCGGCGTCGTCGAGGCCGCCGACGGTGAGGCGCGAGCCGTTCTTCAGTTCGTAGAAGCCGTCGGTGCGGTGCTCCTTGATCGCCACGCCGGGGAAGCACAGCCGCATCACTCGGGGCAGCGTCTCCTGGGCGATCGAGGCGCGCGCCGCGTTGGCGCGGTGGCGCAGGATGGCGTGGCTCGACTCCGGCGCGCGGGCGGCGCGCTCGACGATGGCGCGGATGATCAGGAAGGTCTTGCCCGAGCGGGTGCCGCCGGCGAGGCAGGTGTAGCGCTGCGGCCCGTCGAGCAGGCGGCGCGCGGCCTCCTGCCCGGCCGAGAAGGTTGGGCGCTTCATGGGGCGCTTCGCGTGTCCGGATTGTTCGGGGGGTGCCGGCGACGCAGGTCGGGCTCGGCATGCGCGCATTAGGGCGTCGAAATCCGTCCACGGTCAATCCGCAGAGAGGGAGCGGGTTTGGGGCTTCGCACCTTGGGTGGAGGCGGGGCCGTCACCTTGGCTCATAAGCAGCCCGCCACCATCGGGCCCGGAGCCCGCCCTTGAGCGATGGACGCGGCGATCCCATGCCGCGCCGGGACGCTCGGCACCGGTCCGTCGGCCGCGCTCGACCATCGTCGCTTCGCAGACCATCGCCTCGACATGCTCCCCGTGCCGATGACGGGAACCGCCGACGCTCTGCCTTGACGAACCTGACAAGCTTGATAGCCCTGACAGCAATGCTCAACTCGCGGACGGGAGGGCGTCATGGCTCAAGATCGCGAACACGTCCGACCGGCGCCGTTGAAGCCCTCACCCTCGGGCAGGCCCGCGGCGCCGGCAACGGCCTCCGGCCGATCCGTCGTGATCCGCTCCGGTGCCGATATCGCCGAGGTATCGGTCTCGGAGGCGAGAATGAAGTGGATCGCAGCCGGAGAGGGCGTGCTCGGCAAGCTGATCGCTGGCTACGCCGACACGGCTGCGAAGGCCCAGCAGACCGGACGGTCATTCCTCCTCACATACGAGGTGACGCCGGATGGGCAGGCCAGGACCATCTCGGAGGCGCCAGCCGATGGGTCGATCGACGGCCCGCTCGACGCGGCCATCGCGCGTGCGAGAGCCCGAGGTGCGACCAAGATCACCGACGTCCTTCGGAGCGCGGACATGCTCACGGCTCGCGATTTCGGGCCGCTGATCGGTGCCTCGCACGAGACCGTCAACGTCATGCGCAGGCGCGACGAACTGCTGGGTCTGGAGGGCGCCACGCGCGGGATAAGGTATCCGCGCTGGCAGGTGACCGACGCCGGCCTGCCGTTACCGGGCCTTGCCCGGCTGTTCGGGATCCTGGGCAGGCAGCCCTGGACGGTCTTCCGCTTCCTGCTCGCCGAGCATGCCGAACTCGGCGGCCAAACCGCGCTCGATGCCCTCAAGGCCGGGCAGGTCGACGCCGTTGCCAGCGTCGCCGACAACTTGGTCGTCGGCGCCTTCAGCTGACATGACGATCGCTCACGCTTCGCCGGGCTCGGCGTTCGCGGGGCGACCGCTGGTCTTGAAGACCATCCCGACGGGAGAGTGTTTTCGGCGCATCTACGAGACGCGCCACCCCGACCCGCTGGGTTGAGGCCCGGCGCTCAACCGCTTCAGCGATCCGACCGGCCGCGCCTACGGGGTCGTCTATCTCGGCGCGAGCGCCAAGGTCGCCTTCATCGAGACCATGTTGCGCGACGCAGCCGATGGTCGAGGCAACGATTGCGTGCTGCAATCGGCAGAACTGGAGACGCGATCCCTGGCGTCCATCCGGGTCGTGGAGCCGCTGAGGCTGGTCGATTTGACCGGCGACTGCGGTCTCAGGATGGGCGTACCATCCGATGTCGTCGGTGCCAGCGATCAGACTCTGGCTCGACACTGGTCGGTCGGCTTCCACAGCCATCCCGAGAGGCCGGATGGGGTCTATTACCCATCGAGGCTCAACGAGGAGCGTTGCATCGCGCTTTACGACAGGGCGCTCATGAAGCTTGAAACGACGGCGACGCCGCGCCTGATGGACTGCGACGACGAGTTGGCGGCGATCCTGGACGATCTGGAGATCGCCCTGGTGTAGGCGGCAGCTCGCGCGGGGCATTCGGGGTGGAGGGATGCGGTCGCACCCCGGCTTCATCTCCCGACGGGAGGCATCTTGTCCC
>CALMRL010000473.1:0-360 GCA_937873345.1 uncultured Beijerinckiaceae bacterium
TGAAGACGAGGCAGATCGCCACCAACACCAGCGCGGTGAGCGCCGGCAGGGCGGCGCGCGCCCCGCTCGACCGATGGACCACCCACGGCGCCCGGTCTTCGGCCCCGGCGGAAGCGGAGCGGGAAGCGAGGCGGCTCACGAAGCCCTCCTCGGCGCTGGCGCGGCATGGCGCGCGGCGCAGTCGGCGCCCGCCATGGGCTTGCCGAACAGGTAGCCCTGCGCTTCGCGGCAGCCGTAGCCGACGAGGGCCGACGCCTGCTCGGGCGTCTCGATGCCTTCCGCGATGACGTCGAGGCCGAGGCTGGCGCCGAGCGCGATCACGGCCTTGACGATGGCGGCGTCGTCGGGGTCGGTGCGGAG
>CALMRL010000473.1:370-1045 GCA_937873345.1 uncultured Beijerinckiaceae bacterium
GTCCAGGCCGCCGAGCGCCTTGCCGAAGACCCGCGCCTCCTCCGCCGGAAAGTCGTCGGAGAACACGTAGGAGCGGTAGCCCTTCTCCCGCGCCGCGCTGGCAAGGAGGGCCACGACGTTGGCGTCGTTGCGCCGCGTCAGCGGATAGCGCTTCAACAGGCTGAGCGACGCGTAGCCGGTGCCTTAATCGTCTATGGCGACCCCGACCCCGACACCGCGCAGCCGGCGCAACGGCTCGATGGTGCACTCGTCGAGCCCGAGCACCGTGGTCTCGGTGATCTCCAGCTCGAACAGGCTGGCCGGCAGGCGGGCCGCGGCGAGCGCTTCGGTCACGACATCGAAGAGCCCGGCGTCGCGCAGCTGGGCGGCGAACAGGTTGACGCCCATCCGCACCGGCGCGCCGCGCGCCGCCATGCGGGCCGCGAAGGCGCAGGCTTCGCGCACGATCCAGCAGCCCACCGGGACCGCCATCTCGCTGGCTTCGAGGATCGGCAGGAAGGCGGCGGGCGGCAGCAGGCCGCGCTCCGGATGCCGCCAGCGCAGCAGGGCCTCGGCGCCGACCAACTCGCCGCCGGGGAGCAGCACCTGTGGCTGGAAGTGGAGCTCGAATTCGCCGCGCTCCAGCGCGGTGCGCAGCTCGTCTTCGACGCGGCGCAGCTCCTCGGCGCGCTCGCC
>CALMRL010000474.1 GCA_937873345.1 uncultured Beijerinckiaceae bacterium
GGTAGATGTGGTAGGCACCAAAGCGCAGGCCGAGCTTGCGCAGGGTGCCACGGGCCGTCTGGTCGAGGCCCTTCATCTCCTCGGCGACGCGCGAGCGCTCCAGCACGCCGAGCGCTTCCGCGACCTGGAAGGCGATGCCGCGCACGATGCCGTCGAGGCCTTCGCCGGCCTCGAGCTCGAAGAGCACGCCGAGGTGCTTCTTGACGTGCTGGGCCAACCACAGGTCGAGACGGCGCTGCACCGTTTCGAGCGCCGGGCCGGTGAGGTATTCGTCGGCGACGATGCGGCCGCGCGGGGCCAGCAGCTTGTCGCCGGGGCTGAGCTTGGCGACGGGGTCGCCGAGCCAGCGAATGGTGCCGTCGTTGGCGAGCGCGAAGCTATCGTCGACGGCGGCCGAGAACCGGTCGGCGCGGGCTTCGATCTCGCCGCCGAGGGCCTTCAGGGCGGCGGCGTTCAGCGCACGGGCGGCTTCGCCGGCGGCCTGCGGGTCGGGCGTGATCCGGAAGCCGTGCAGCTGGCCGACGTGCTGGCCTTCAACCATCACATCGCCGCCGGCCGTGATCTCCGCTTCCAACATCGCGTTCTCTCTCAGGCGCCGCATCAAAACGCTCGTCCGCCGGTCGACGAAGCGCTGGGCCAGTCTTTCGTGCAGGGCATCGGACAGCCGATCCTCTAGCTGACGCGTGACGCCCTGCCAATGCTCGGGATCGCCGAGCCAGTCCGGCCGGTTGGCGATGTAGGTGAGGGTGCGAACCTGGGCGATGCGCGCCGACAGCGCATCGATATCGCCCTCCGTGCGGTCGTAGAGCGCCACCTGCTGGGCGTACCAGCTGTCGGGCACCCGGCCGGCGCGCACCACGTAGCCGTAGAGCGCCAGGGTGAACTCGGCGTGGGCCGCCGGCGACACCTTGCGGTAGTCCGGCACCTGGCACACCTCCCAGAGCCGCTGCACGTCGGCGCGGGTCTTGGCGCCGCGGCGCACCGCCTCGTCGCGGGCCGCGATGTCGAGCACCAGCACGTCCTCGGCCAGGGGCGCGCGGGTGAGGCCGTGCTCGTTGGGGAAGATCTCCAGCGAGGCCTGCAGGGCGCCGATCGACGAGAAGTCGAGGTCGGAGTTGCGCCATTGCAGCGTGGTGATCGGGTCGAAGCGGTGCTCCTCCAGGGCCTGGACGAGGTCTTCCTCGAAGCCCGGGCAGCGGCCGGTGGTGCCGAAGGTGCCGTCCTTGACGTGGCGGCCGGCGCGGCCGGCGATCTGGCCGATCTCGGCGGGGTTGAGGCGTCGGTACTGCCAGCCGTCGAACTTGCGCTCGCCCGCGAAGGCGACGTGGTCGACGTCGAGGTTCAGTCCCATGCCGATCGCGTCGGTGGCGACCAGATAGTCGACGTCGCCGTTCTGGTACATCGCCACCTGGGCGTTGCGGGTGCGCGGCGACAGGGCGCCGAGCACGACCGCGGCGCCCCCGCGCTGCCGCCGGATCAGCTCCGCGATGGCGTAGAC
>CALMRL010000475.1 GCA_937873345.1 uncultured Beijerinckiaceae bacterium
ACCGACGCCCTCGTCGTGGCGCGGCGTCCGTCGCGGTTCGCCAGCCGCCGCCTGTCGCCGGCGCGCTTCGACCGTGACGACGTCGACGAGGTCGTCGTGCGGGCGCGGCCGGCGGCCGGCGAGGCGGCCCTCGTCCCGCGCGCGCCAGAGGCGAGCCCATCCGGAGCCATCCCCGCCATCCCCGCCATGCCGCGGGAGGTCAGCGTGGGCGTCCCCGTCATCGGCAAGCTGTCGCTGCCGGTCCTGCCGGTGCTGGCGCCGACGGTGCGCGCGGTGGTCGACCATCAACTGGTGCCGGGGCTGATCACCACGGAACCCTGACGACCCCCTGCCGCTCCGCTACTTGCCGAGATGCTTGTCGAAGAAGCCGCCGATCTCGGTGAACGCCTCCCTGGTCTCCGGCGCGTCGACGTTGAACAGGTACTGGGCGTGGCTCATGCCCTCGAAGACCTGCAGCGTCGCCTCGATGCCGGCGGCGCGCGCCTTGCGGTGGGTGCGCACAGCGTTCGACAGGAACAGGTCGCGCGTGCCCGCCGTGATGATCATCGGCGGCAGGCCGGCGAAGTCGCCGAAGATCGGCGACAGCAGCGGGTCGCGCAGGTCATGGCCCGGCGCATAGATCTTGCGGGCGTTGGCGACGTAGCCCTCGGCGCTGACCAGCGCGTTGTCGAGCCACTCGTTGGTCTTCACCGTGTCGCCGCTATCCGTCATGTCGACCTCGGGCGTGCCCGGCGCGATGGCGCCCGGCTGCGGCAGTCCTTCCGCCTTGGCGCGCAGACAGAGGCCGAGGGCGAGGTTGCCGCCGGCCGAGGTGCCGATGACGGCGACGTTCCCCGGCCTGTTGGCCTTGAGCACCTCCTTGTACACCGCCACCACGTCGTCGAGCCCGGCGGGGAAGGGATGGTCGGGCGCCATGCGATAATCGACCGCCAGCACCTTGTAGCCACCGAAGCCGGCGATCAGGATCGCCTCCAGCGTGCCGGCCTCGCCGGGATTGTAGACGAAGCCGCCGCCGTGGATCGCCAGGACCAGCTTGTCCTTGTGCGCGTCGGGGATCGACTTCGCCTGGACGACGTAGGCTTTGACGCCGGCGACCGTCACCGGCTCGCTCGTCACCCCGAGCTTGTCGCGCAGGGCGGGGAGCTTGGCGGCGCCCTTCTCGGCGAGGCTCGCGACCAGCGCACGCCAATCCTCCGCCGTCTTCGGGTTGGCGTCCCAGTCCGGGGTGCGATAGGGCGCGGCGACCTGATCGCGGAACTGCGGGGAGACGGTGGGCGGCACCGGGATTACCCGGCCGGGCACGGTGCGCGGGCCGGCGACCGCGTTGTTGGCGCCCATCCCCGCCTCCAAGCGCGAGAAACCGTGGCTCGGGGCGGCTCCATCCGCCGTGCCCGGCAGGGTCGCCGGCGGAGTCGGCAGGGGTGGGCCCGCCGAGCTCGGCGGGACGGTCGGCACAGCCGGCGCCCCGGCGGAAGGGAGCGGGGACCGCGCATCCTGCGCGTAGACGGGCGGCGGGCGTATCGGCAGAAGATCGACCAAGAGGCCCACGACGGCGACCGTCGACATCCAATGGTGCGATCTCACGGGGACGTCCTCCTGTTCCGCGACGGCCCTTAAGCTGTTCACCGCCCTCGGCCCAAGCGATCCTTATCGCCAGGGACCGATGCGTCGTCGTGCCGGCCGCACGGCTTCGTGAAGCTTACCCGATCCCGATCACCCATGGGAGACCAGTACCGCCTTGGCACCCGGCACGGCCTCGAAGCGCATCGCGGCTTCGATGTCCTCGAAGGGAAACGCTTGGCCGATCCTCGTCCGGAACAGCGGATCGTCGATGCATTCTCGTAGGTCGGCGAGCGTTTCCCCCAGGATCAGGGGATCCCAGACGGTCGTCGCCTGGAAATTGCTGAACCGCTTCATCGTGAGGTTCTTCGCCATGAATTGGAAGGTCGGCATCGACATCGGGGTGCCGCCGTCCAGGAAGCCGTAGAAATAGAAGGTCGCGTTCTCCGGCACGATGGGTGCGAGCCGGCCGACGATGCCGCCGCCGAGCCCATCGAAGACGGCGGTCGCCCGTAAGCCTTGCGCGAGGGCGGCGAAGTCGCGTTCGAAGTCGCCATCGTCGAGGGCGAGGACGTGTGCCATCCCGAGCCTCCCGAGCGCCTCGCGCGCCGAGGCGGATCGGACGAGGTGGATGACCGGCACGTCGCGCCTGCGCGCCAAGGCGGCGAGCGCGTTGCCGGTCGCGGAGTTCCCGGCGGTGACGACGATGCCGGCGTGACCTTCGTCGGCGGCCTGCCGGAGGAAGGCGGCGGCGGTGATGACGTTCACGAGCGATCCGCAGTAGTCGCGCGCGCGCACCTGATCGGGCAGGACCAGGCAGCACAGGTGATGGACGTGCGCCCGCTCGCACCACAGGCCGACCGCCTCCGTCGTGGGTCGCAGCGATCGATAGACCGCCACCTGTTTGCCGGCGTAGGTTTCGGGGACGCCCTCGCCGACGGCGATCACGTGCCCCGCGCCCGATGCGCCCCAGACGTCATTGCCTCGCTGACCCAGGCTCATCGGCGCCATCCTCAGGAAGGTCTTGTCGCCGTGGTTGATCGCGCAGGCGTCGATCGCGACCAGGAGGTGGCCCGGCGCGGGCGTGGTCGGCGTCGGCAGGTCACGGACCTCCAGGGTCCGGTCGAGTTTCGTGCAAACGGCTCTCAAGGCGATCTCCCGATTGCCTCGGGGCAAGGCGCCGCGAGGGGTTCCGCGAGATCGCCGCCGCGCCCAATTCCCGCAAGTACGGGTTTTTTTGTTAGTGTTCCGCCGATGAAGCTCGCGAGCCCCTGTCCCATCACCTTCACGACCCGGATCATGGGCGGCAAATGGAAGGCGCGTCTCGTCTGGGCCCTCACGCGCGAGGATCGACTACGCTTCTCCGAGCTGCGCCGGTCGTGCCCGCCGATCAGCGACCGCATCCTGTCGAAGGAATTGCGGGACCTGGAAGGCTGGGGGCTGATCGCGCGGACGGCGTATCCGGTGGTGCCGCCTCACACCGAGTACAGCCTCACCCCGCTCGGCCGGACCCTGGAGCCGGTGATGGCCGCCATGGCGAGCTGGGGCCTGGAGCAGCGGGGCAAGATCGTCGACCTGTAGGGCACCGGCGGGTCGTCCTTTCGCCCCGGCTATGCAAGCTCCCTCTGATAATCCTTGATGTCGGCGAAGCTCACCTCCGGCCAGCGCTCGGACTCGTACTGGATGTCCCAGGCCGACGGCGCCATGAACACAGGCGAGCCGTCGAAGTCCTCGGCCATCGACGAGCCGTGGGCGCGGGCGAACTTCTCCACCTCTCCCTTCGCACCGTTCAACCAGCGGCACAGGGTGAAGCGGGTCGACTCGAAGGCGGCCTCCAACCCGTACTCCGCCTTGAGCCGGTCGAGCAGCACATCCAATTGCAGCGCGCCGACGACGCCGACCAGCGCGCCGGAGCCGTCGGCGGGGATGAACAGCTGCACCACGCCCTCCTCCGCCATCTGGCCCAGCGCCTCGCGCAGCTTCTTCTGCTTCATCGAATCGCCGATCTTCACCCTGCGCAGGATCTCGGGGGCGAACGACGGCACGCCGCGGAACAGCAGGTCCTCGCCCTCGGTCAGCGTGTCGCCGATGCGCAGCAGCCCGTGGTTGGGGATGCCGACGACGTCGCCCGGCCAAGCCTCCTCGGCGAGCTGCCGGTCCTGGGCGAAGAAGAACTGCGGCGCGTTCAGCGCCACCGTCTTGCCGGTGCGCACCAGCTTCGCCTTCATGCCGCGCGAGAGCTTCCCCGAGCACACCCGCATGAAGGCGATGCGGTCGCGATGGTTCTTGTCCATGTTCGCCTGGATCTTGAACACGAAGCCGGTCATCTTCGCTTCGTGCGCGTCGACCGTGCGGCTCGCCGCCTCCAGCCCCTGCGGCGGGGGCGCGAAGGCGGCCAAGGCGTCGATCAGGTCGCGGATGCCGAAGTTGCGCAGCGCCGAGCCGAAGAACACCGGCGTCAGGTGCCCTTCGAGGAACGCCGCGCGATCGAACTTCTTGAGGC
>CALMRL010000476.1 GCA_937873345.1 uncultured Beijerinckiaceae bacterium
CAGGGTCACGCCCGGTCGAACCGACTGGGTCCCGGCTCAACGCCGGGATGACAGCCCCAAAGCGCGAGACGAAAATCCAAAGTTAACGCCTATGCGCGCATGCGGGGAAGAGCGGTGAGAGAGACCAGGAGCCAATCCGTCGATGACGGTATGACCCCTCGCAGTCGCAGCCGCATACAGCTTCGAGGCGTACCGCGACCCGCCAAAATGTCCTCGAAGCCGGGGCGACCGGCTTCCGGGTCCTCACGCCGCCTTCTTTTCCCCGATCGCCACCAGCCGGCGCAGGATCTCGCGCGTGCCTTCCAGCCGGTCCTCGGGCCGATCGAACTCGCGGATGAAGGCGACGCGCATGTCGGGCCGGACCTTGGCGTAGTATTTCGGGTCCTGGATCAGCCGCACGAGCCCGTTGGGGTTCGAGAACTTGTTCTCGCGGAACCCCACGATGACGCCCTTCGGGCCGGCGTCGACCTTTTCGACGTTGGCGCGGCGGCACAGGCCCTTCACGGCCATCAGCTTCAGCAATTGGCGCACCTCGCCCGGCAGGGCGCCGAAGCGGTCCACCATCTCGGCCCCGAAGCTCTCGATCTCGTCCTCGTCTTCCAGCGCGGACAGGCGGCGGTACAGGTTCATGCGCAGCGCGATATCGGGCACGTAATGCTCGGGGATCGTCACCGGCACGCCGACCGAGATAGCCGGCGACCAGGCCTCCTCCGTGAGCTCGCCCGTGTCGCCCGCCTTCAGCGCCTCGACCGCGTCCTTGAGCATCTGCTGGTAGAGCTCGAAGCCGACCTCCTTGATGTGGCCGGACTGCTCGTCGCCGAGCAGGTTGCCGGCGCCGCGGATGTCGAGGTCGTGGCTGGCGAGCTCGAAGCCGGCGCCGAGCGTGTCGAGGCTCTGCAGGACCTTGAGGCGCTTCTCGGCCTGCGCGGTGGGCGGCCGGTTGGCGGGCAGCGTGAACAGCGCGTAGGCGCGCGTCTTCGAGCGGCCGACGCGTCCGCGCAATTGGTACAATTGCGCGAGGCCGAACAGGTCGGCGCGGTGGACGATCAGCGTGTTGGCGCGCGGGATGTCGAGCCCCGCCTCGACGATGGCGGTGGCGAGGAGCACGTCGTAGTGCCCCTCATAGAAGTTCGACATCTTCTCCTCGAGCTCGGTCGCCGACATCTGCCCGTGGGCGACGACGACCTTCACCTCCGGCACCGAGCGCGCCAGGAAGGCCGCCGTCTCCTCCAGGTCCTCGATGCGGGGGCACACGAAGAAGCTCTGCCCGCCGCGGTAGCGCTCGCGCAGCAGGGCCTCACGGATCATCAGCTCGTCGAAGGGGAACACGGATGTCCGCACCGCGAGGCGGTCGACCGGCGGCGTCGCGATGATGGAAAGGTCGCGCACGCCCGTCATGGCGAGTTGCAGGGTGCGGGGGATGGGCGTCGCCGACAGGGTGAGGATGTGGACCTCGGCCCGCATGTCCTTCAGCCGCTCCTTATGGGCGACGCCGAAGCGCTGTTCCTCGTCGACCACGACGAGCCCGAGCTCCTTGAAGCCGATCGCCTTGCCCAGCACCGCGTGGGTGCCGACCACGATGTCCAT
>CALMRL010000477.1 GCA_937873345.1 uncultured Beijerinckiaceae bacterium
TCTACACCCAGTACTTCGTGCTGTTCCAGGCCGCCGGCCTTGTGCTGCTGACGGCGATGATCGGCGCCATCGTGCTGACCCTGCGCCATCGGCCGGCGATCAAGCGGCAGTCGATCCCCGTGCAGAACGCTCGCTCGCCGGGCACGGTCGACATGCGCAAGGTCCCCTCTCGCCAGGGCGTGGACGCGTGAGCGTGGTCTCGAAGATCGGGACGGGGTGGACGCGATGATCGGGCTTGGCCAGTATCTTACGGTCGCGGCGATCGTGTTCACGCTCGGAGTCGCCGGTATCATCCTCAACCGCAAGAACATCATCATCATCTTGATGTCGGTCGAGCTGATTCTGCTCGCGGTCAACATCAACCTCGTCGCCTTCTCCTCGTATCATCATGACTTGGCGGGGCAGGTGTTCGCCCTCTTCATCCTCACCGTGGCGGCGGCGGAGGCAGCGATCGGGTTGGCCATCCTCGTCACCTACTACCGCAACAGTGGGACGATCGCGGTCGAGGACATCAACTCGATGAAGGGCTAGGTCGTGCGCGCAGAGATCACGGGAGCCTCGGCATGATCACCCTCGTCGTCGGACTGCCCCTGCTCGGCTTTCTCATCGCTGCGATCGGCGGCGAGCGCATCGGCACCCGTGCCTGCGAGATCGTCACCACCTCGTTCCTCTTCCTCGCCGCGATCGTCTCCTGGATCCTGTTCTTCCAGCACGCGCTGGGATCGCAGCCCGAATCCGTCTCGCCCGTCGGCAACTGGTTCACTGTCGGCACGCTGAAGGTCGACTGGGCGTTCCGCGTCGATGCATTGACCTGCGTGATGCTGGTGGTGGTGACCACCGTGTCGTCGCTCGTCCATCTCTACTCCGTCGGCTACATGTCCGACGACCCGTCGCGCCCGCGCTTCTTCGCCTATCTCTCGCTGTTCACCTTCACCATGCTGATGCTGGTGACGGCGGACAATCTCGTGCAGATGTTCTTCGGCTGGGAAGGCGTCGGACTGGCATCCTACCTGCTCATCGGCTTCTGGTACACCAAGCCCACCGCCAACGCCGCGGCGATCAAGGCCTTCGTGGTCAATCGGGTCGGCGACTTCGGCTACCTGCTGGGCATCTTCACCGTCTTCATGGTGACGCGCTCCGTCGGCTTCGACACCATCTTCGCCGCCGCGCCGGGCTTGGCAAACAAGACTGCCCACCTCTTCGGCCACGACTGGCCGGTGATGGAGGTCGCCTGCTTTCTGCTGTTCATGGGCGCGATGGGCAAGTCGGCGCAGTTCCTGCTGCACACTTGGCTGCCTGATGCGATGGAGGGTCCGACCCCGGTCTCGGCGCTGATCCACGCCGCGACGATGGTCACTGCCGGCGTCTTCATGGTGGCGCGCCTGTCGCCGCTGTTCGAGCAGGCGCCGGCGGTGATGAGCTTTATCACCATCATCGGCGGCACCACCTGCTTCTTCGCCGCCACGATCGGCTGCGTGCAGACCGACATCAAGCGGGTCGTGGCCTACTCCACCTGCTCGCAGCTCGGTTACATGTTCGTCGGGCTCGGCGTCGGCGGCTTCGGGCTCGGCGTCTTCCACCTCTTCACCCACGCCTTCTTCAAGGCGCTGCTGTTCCTCTGCGCCGGCTCGGTCATCACCGCGATGCACCACGAGCAGGACATGCGGCACATGGGGGCGCTTCGCAGCCGCATCCCCGTCACCTTCTGGATGATGACGATCGGCACGCTGGCGCTCGTCGGTTTCCCCTTCACCGCCGGCTACTATTCCAAGGACGCGATCATCGAGGCGGCCTACGCCTCGCACGCCTTCGGCGCCTCCTACGCCTACGTGCTGGCGACGATCGCTGTGGCGCTCACCTCGTTCTACTCCTTCCGCCTTGTCTTCATGACCTTCTTCGGCAAGGAGCGCTGGGAGGTCGCGCACGAGCACGCCGACAACACCGGCATCAACAATCCCGAAGGCGCCAAGGCGCATCTTGAGCCGACCAACCGGCCCGAGACCGGCGGCCACGACCACGTCACCGCCGGACATCCCGATGCTCACGGCGCGCACGACGTCAAGCTGCACCCTGACAATGCCCACACCGAAGGGCGCGTTTTCGTGCCGCACGAGTCTTCTCAGGTCATGCTGGTGCCGCTCTACGTGCTGGCCGTCGGTGCGCTGTTCGCCGGCGTACTCTTCGCGAGTCACTTCATCGGCGACGCGCAGGCTGAGTTCTGGAAGGGTTCGCTGTTCTATAGCCCGGGCAACCACATCCTCGAGGAGATGGAGCACGTACCCTTCCTCGTCAGCATGATCCCCACGTTGATGCTTCTCGGCGGCTTCCTGGTCGCCGTCTACGGCTACATCATCAATCCCGGCGCTCCGGCGGCCTGGGCGCGGACCTTCAAGCCGGTCTACACCTTCGTGTCGCACAAGTGGTACTTCGACGAACTCTACGAGCTGATCTTCGTGCGACCGGCCTTCGCCTTCGGCCGGCTGTTCTGGAAGGGCGGCGACGTCGGCATCATCGACCGCTTCGGGCCCGACGGCATCTCGGCGGCGACCGTCACGGTCACCAAGCAGGCGGTCAAGCTGCAAACCGGCTACGTCTACAATTACGCTTTCGCCATGCTGATCGGGGTCACCGTGCTCATCACCTGGTTCCTCGTGGCGGGGGGACGCTAGATGTTCGGCTTCGGCATTCTTTCCGGGCTGATCGTGCTGCCGCTGATCGGCGCCGGCTTCATCCTCCTGCAGCGCGGCGAGGACGAGGCGACGCTGCGCAACGCCAAGTGGGCGGCGATGCTGACCACCCTCGTCCTCTTCGCGTTGTCCTGCTACGCATGGAGCCAGTTCGACACCTCGTCGTCCGAGTTCCAGTTCGTCGAGCAACGCGGCTGGTTCGGCGCCGGCCTGACCTACAAGCTCGGCGTCGACGGTATCTCCTTCCCTTTCGTGGTGCTGACCGCCTTCCTGATGCCATTCTGCATCTTGGCCTCGTGGACCTCGATCCATTTCCGGATGAAGGAATACCTCGTCGCCTTCCTCGTCCTTGAGGCGCTGATGATCGGCGTGTTCTGCTCGCTCGATCTCGTGCTGTTCTATCTGTTCTTCGAGGGCGGCTTGATCCCGATGTTCCTCATCATCGGCATCTGGGGCGGCAAGCGCCGCGTCTACGCCTCCTTCAAGTTCTTTCTCTATACGCTGGTGGGCTCGCTGCTGATGCTGCTCGCCATCATGTCGATGTACGGCACTGCGGGCACCACCGACATCACCGTGCTGTTGAAGACGCACTTCCCCGTAGCAATGCAGACTTGGCTGTTCCTCGCCTTCTTCGCCTCCTTCGCCGTGAAGATGCCGATGTGGCCGGTGCACACTTGGCTGCCCGACGCCCACGTCGAGGCGCCGACCGCCGGCTCGGTGATCCTCGCCGGCATCCTGCTCAAGATGGGCGGCTACGGCTTCTTGCGCTTCTCGCTGCCGATGTTCCCCGACGCCTCGCACCTCTTCGCGCCGCTCGTCTTCACCCTCTCCGTCATCGCCATCATCTACACATCGCTGGTTGCGCTGGTGCAGGAGGACATGAAGAAGCTGATCGCTTACTCCTCCGTCGCTCACATGGGTTTCGTGACGATGGGGTTGTTCGCCTTCACCGAGCAGGGCATCCAAGGCGCGGTCTTCCAGATGGTCTCGCACGGCCTGGTGTCGGGCGCGCTGTTCCTCTGCGTCGGCGTCGTCTACGATCGCATGCACACCCGCGAGATCGCGGCCTACGGCGGGCTGGTCAACCGCATGCCGCGCTACGCCACCGCCTTCCTGATCTTCACCATGGCCAACATCGGCCTGCCCGGGACGTCGGGCTTCGTCGGCGAGTTCCTCACCATGCTCGGCACCTTCGAGGTCAATAGCTGGGTCACGCTGTTCGCAGCAACCGGCGTCATCCTGTCGGCGGCCTACGCCCTCTACCTTTATCGCCGCGTCGTCTTCGGTGTGCTGACCAAGGACAATCTCAAATCGATCCTTGACCTCAACCCGCGCGAGGCCGGCATGCTCGGCACGCTCGGCGTGCTCACCATCTTCTACGGCATCCACCCCTCGCCGAGCGTCGGCGCCTCGGGACCGCGCGGCGCGGCGTTGGTCTGGCCGCCCACGGCTGCCCGCGCCGCGACCCGCCACAAGCTCGCTGCCGCCACGCCTCCCGCCGTCACGCTCGCCGCGCAGGCCGGAGCCGCCACGCGATGACCCCCATCTCCCTCGACATCGCCCACGCCTTGCCGGAGCTGATCCTCGCCATCGGCGCGCTGTTCGTGCTGCTGTTCGGAGCCATTCGCGGCAAGGAGAATGACGGTCCCGCGACGGAGATCGCCGTCGGCATCCTCGGCCTCGCCGTCGTCGTCCTTCTGATCGGCTCCAAGAGCAGGGCCGTGGTGTTCGACGGCATGTTCATCGACGACGCCTTCGGCCGCTTCATGAAGGTGCTGACGCTCATCGGCTCCATCGGCACGCTGCTGATGGGTCAGCGCTTCCTGGCGCGCGAGCGGATCGACAAGTTCGAATACCCCGTGCTCGTCATCCTCTCGACGCTCGGCGCCCTCATCCTGATCTCGGCGAGCGGCCTCATCACGCTCTATCTCGGGTTGGAGTTGATGAGCCTCGCCCTCTACGTCATCGCCGCCTTCCACCGCGACAACATCAGGGCGTCCGAGGCCGGGCTGAAGTACTTCGTCCTTGGCGCCCTCTCCTCCGGGATGCTGCTCTACGGGGCCTCGCTGCTCTACGGCTTCGCCGGCACCGTCGAGTTCACCGGCATCGCCGAGGCGATCCAAGGACATGGCGACCAGGGCGGGCTCGCGTCGAGCGACAACCTTCGCTTCGTCAGCTTCGGGCTGGTGTTCCTGATGACCGGCCTCGCCTTCAAGATGTCGGTGGTGCCGTTCCACATGTGGACGCCCGACGTCTACGAAGGCGCGCCGACGCCGGTCACCGCCTTCTTCGCCACGGCGCCGAAGATGGCGGCGGTGGCGATCACCACCCGCGTGATCATCTCCGCCTTCCCCGGCATCACCCTGCAGTGGCAGCAGATCATCGTCTTCATCTCGATCCTGTCGATGGCGCTGGGCTCCTTCGCCGCGATCGGCCAGACCAACATCAAGCGCCTGATGGCTTACTCCTCCATCGGCCACATGGGTTTCGCCCTGGTCGGCCTCGCTGCGGGCACGCAGGAAGGCGTGCAAGGCGTCATCATCTACATGGCGATCTATCTCGCGATGACGCTCGGCACCTTCGCCGCGATCCTGTCGATGAAGATCAACGACCGCAGCGTCGAGAACGTCGCCGACCTGATGGGCCTCGCCAGGACGCATCCCTCGATGGCCTTCTTTCTGGCCACGATGATGTTCTCGCTCGCCGGCATCCCGCCGCTCGCCGGCTTTTTCGCCAAGTTCTACGTCTTCGACGCCGCCATCCACGCCCACCTCTACTGGCTCGCCGTGATCGGCGTGCTGATGAGCTGCGTCGCCGCCTTCTACTATCTTCGTGTCATCAAGTTCATGTACTTCGACGAGTCCGGCGTCGCCTTCGACCGGCAGTCGCCGATCACCGCGGGAGTGCTCACGCTCACCGGCCTGTTCGTGCTGCTGATGTGGGTCTTTCCGTCGACCTTCATCGGCGCCGCCGGCGCTGCGGCGAAGTCGCTGTTCTGACGCATTCCGCGCCGGAACGGTCGACGGGCACGCTACGAGCTTCGGCGGTCGGGCCGTACCGCGTGCTCGACGTCGAGCACCTCGGCTCCACCAACGACGAGGCGATGGCGCGGTTGCGCGCCGGCGACCCCGGCGGCCTCATCGTCGTCGCCCGCCGGCAGACGGGTGGGCGAGGACGTCACGGCCGCAGCTGGTCCTCGCCGCCCGGCAATCTCTACGCGAGCCTCTCGCTCGTCGACCCCGCTCCTGTGGCGGTGGCGCCGCAGCTCGGCTTCGTCGTCGGCGTAGCGTTGGCGCAGTCTCTGCGCGACCGGCTCGGTGGCGACGATCGTCTCAGGCTGAAGTGGCCCAACGACGCGCTCCACGACGGCGCCAAGCTCGCCGGTCTGCTGATCGAGGGCACGACGCTGCCCGATGGCCGCCTCGGCTGCGTCGTCGGCATCGGCGTCAATTGCATTTCTCATCCCCCCGACCTGCCGGCAACGGATCTCGCCGCGGCCGGCGCATCCGATACCGATCCGCGCGGCCTCCTCGCCGATCTGGCCCGCGGTATCGACATGCAGCTCGCCGAATGGCGCCGCGGCGACGGCTTCGCTGTCATACGCCGTTCCTGGCTGGCGCTGGCGGCAGGCGTCGGAACCGAGATTGAGGTGAGGACGCCACGAGGCCGTCTGCGCGGCATCTTCCGCGACATAAGCGACCAGGGCCATCTGCGACTCGACACGGAGAGAGTCGAGTTATGCGTCGAGGCCGGCTACTTATAACACTTGCATCCGGCGTGCTGAGCCCCATTGATGGATGCGGGACCATGGAGCATTGCCGACCATCGACTTGCGATTGCGAAGTTCCGAATCGGATTCTTGGGAAGGTGTGAACGGGTATGAGTGAGACGGCTGGAGACCTCGTGTTCGTGCCGCTCGGCGGGCTGGGCGAGATCGGCATGAACATGAGCCTCTACGGCTTCGGTCCGCCGCGCGCGCGCAAGTGGCTGATGATCGATTGCGGCGTCGCCTTCGCGGGGCCCGAACTCGTCGGCATCGACCTCATCGTGCCCGACACGAGCTTCATCGAGACGATGCGCGACGATCTCGTCGGCATCGTCATCACCCACGCCCACGAGGATCACATCGGCGCCGTCGCCGACCTGTGGACGCGGCTGAAGGCGCCGGTCTTCGCGACCCGTTTCGCCGCCGGCCTTCTGGAAACCAAGCGCCTTGGCGAGCCCGGCGCTCCGAAGCCGCCGATCCGCGTCGTCGCGCTCGGCGCCACCGTCGATCTCGCGCCGTTTTCCGTCGAGTTCATCCCCGTCGCCCATTCCATCCCGGAAAGCTGCGCCCTGGCGATCCGCACGCCGGTCGGCACGGTGGTGCACACCGGCGACTGGAAGATCGACGAGCATCCCGGCCTCAACCGCGGCACCGACGCGGAGCGCCTCGCTGCGATCGGCGAGGAAGGCGTGCTGGCGCTCGTCTGCGACTCCACCAACATCCTGCGCGAGGGCGTCAGCCCCTCCGAGGCCGAGGTCGCCGCGACGCTGGAGGAGATCATCCACCACGCCAAGGGCCGCGTGCTGGTGACCACCTTCGCCTCGAATCTCGCCCGCATGCGCGCCGTCGCCGAGGCCGCGACGCGCGCCGGACGCCAGGTGGTGCTGGTCGGGCGCTCGATGGATCGCGTCGCGGCGGTCGGGCGCGACTGCGGTTATCTCGACGGCCTGCCGCCGATGATGTCGGCGGAGGCCTTCGCGCACATCCCGCGCGAGCGCTGCGTGGTGCTGGCGACAGGCAGCCAGGGCGAGCCGCGCGCGGCGATCGCCCGGATCGCGGAGGACGAGCACCCGGCCGTCAGCCTCGCGCCGGGCGACACCGTGATCTTCTCCTCGCGCACCATTCCCGGCAACGAGCGCGAGGTGAACCGCATCATCAACAATCTCGTGCGCCTCGGCGTCGAAGTCATCACCGATCGCGACGCCCTCATCCACGCCTCCGGCCACCCCCGCCGTGGTGAGGTTTCGCAGATGTACGACTGGGTCCGGCCGCAGATCGCCATTCCCGCCCACGGCGAGGAGGTGCACCTCAGCGAGCACTACGCGTTCGCCCGCGAGCGACAGGTGCCGCACGTCGTCAAGGCGCGCAACGGCGACGTCGTCGTGCTGGGGCCAGGCGAGCCGGGCATCGTCGACCAAGTCGCGCACGGTCGGCTTCTCAAGGACGGCAACCTGCTGGTCAAGGTCGACGACGCGTCGCTGCGCGCCCGCCAGAGCCTCGCATTCGGCGGTGTCGTGACCATCGCGCTCGCCGTTACCGCGAAGGGCGAGATGGCCGGCACGCCCGACGTCGTCACCAACGGCCTGCCGGCGCGCACCCGAGACGGCGAGGCGATGGACGCGCTGGTCGATGCGACCATGTTCCAAACCTTCGACAATCTGCCGCGCCAGCGCCGTCGCGACGCCGATACCGTTTCGACCGCGATCGAGCGCGCGGTGCGCTCGGCCGTGAATCAGGCCTGGGGCAAGCGCCCCGCCGTCCATGTGCTCGTGGTCGAAGTCGGGTAAAGACTTCCTTCGATGATCGGCCGCCTGAATCACGTCGCCATCGTCGTCGGCGACCTCGAAGCCGAAGCAACGCGCTATCGCGACGTGCTCGGCGCGGCGGTCAGCGAGCCGCATGCGTTGCCGGATCACGGCGTGCGGCTCGTGTTCGTCGACCTGCCGAACACCCGCGTCGAGTTGCTCACGCCCTTCGATAAAACATCGCCGATCCACGCCTTCCTCGCCAAGGGTGGAGGGCTGCATCATGTCTGCTACGAGGTCGAGGACATCGAAGCCTCGCGCGACCGGCTGCTCGCCTCTGGCCTGCGCGTGCTCGGCGACGGCGATCCGCGCATCGGCGCTCATGGCAAGCCGGTGCTGTTCCTACATCCCAAAGATTTCGCCGGCACGCTGATCGAGCTGCAGCAGGCTTGAGGCGCACTCCGCCGCAGCGAGCGGGCGGTTGGTCGCCTACGTGGCCGTGCGTGGGCGCATCGTCGCAGCGAGCGCGTCGAGCGCGCTGGCGAAGCCGGCGGCGCCACCGAGCACCCTCTCCATCATCAAGGCGCCCTCCAGCGAGGCCACCACCAGCCGGGCATGGGTCGCCGGGTCGAGGCCGGCGGCGACGCTGCCGTCGCGCTGTCCGTCGGCGAGCACGCGCTCGATAAAGGCGACGTGCTTGGCGAAGAAGCGGCCCAGCCCGTCGCGCAGGGCATCGGGCAGCGAGGCGAGTTCGGCGGCATAGGCGGCGCAAAGGCAGCCGAGGCTGCGTTCGACCCCGGCGCGGTAGAGGTCGGCGTAGGCCCGCACCCTCGCGACCCCGTCACCGTGATCGTCGAGGATCGTCGCCAGGGCGACGTCGTAGCGCGCGTCGTAGGCGTCGAGCAACGCCAGAGCAAGGTCGGCCTTGGCCGGGAAATGATGGTGGATGCTGGCCTTGCTGACGCCGACGAAGCCGGCGAGGTCGGCGTAGGAGAAACCGGCGTAGCCGCGCTGACGGATCAGCAGCTCGGCCGCGTCGAGCAGGGCGGTACGGGTGTTCCTCATCGCCGCATTCCATATCCCCGTCGCCACTCATCCGCCATTTGCAGGACAACAACGGCCTTGCCATGACCTTCTCTACCTACTAGTTGGATGGTGTGGGACAAGATGGCAGTCTTCCCGGAGATGGCGTTGCGAGATGGCAGGGTAGGCAGCCGCACGACGCGACGCGATGCATTGCTCGCGGGGTTCGGCGGCCTCTGCCTGTGCTGCCTTCCCGCGCGCGCCGATCAGCCGCCGGCGCGCTTCGGTGAAGTCGTGCCGGGGCTCTTCGTGCGGCACGGCGACGACGAGGACGCCACGACGAAGAACCGCGACGCCATCGCCAACATCGGCTTCATCATCGGTCGCGACGCGGTGCTCGTCACCGACAGCGGCGGCAGCCTCGCCGATGGACGGGCGCTACGCGCGGCCATCCGCGAGCGCACCGATCGGCCGATCCGCCACGTCGTGATGAGCCACGTCCATCCCGACCACAGCTTCGGCGCCGCCGCCTTCGTCGAGGATCGTCCCGAGTTCATCGGTCACGCGAAGTTGAGGCAGGCCCTGCAAATGCGCGGCGAGTACTACCGCAGGCGACTCGCCGATCTGCTCGGCAGCGATGCCGGCTCGATCGTCATCCCGACACGCGCGGTCTCCTGCACGGATGCGATCGACCTCGGCGACCGGCGGATCAGCTTCCAGGCACACGCCACCGCGCATACCGACTGCGACCTCGCGATGCGCGATGAGCGATCGGGCGTTTTGCTGCCGGCCGACCTCCTCTTCGTCAGGCGCATCCCGGCGCTCGACGGCAGTCTGGCCGGCTGGCTGAGAGCGCTGACGGCGCTGGAGGCGACCGGCGCCGCCAGGGCAGTCCCCGGTCACGGCCCGGTGCTTGTTGACCTCGCGCCCGCGGTGGCGGACCTTCGGCGCTATCTCACCGTTCTGCGCGACGGGGTCAGGGCCGAGATCAAGGGAACCGGATCGATCGAGCGGGCGATCGAGACGGTGGGGCAGGGCGAGCGCGGGCGCTGGCTTCTCTTCGACGACTACAACGCCCGCAACGTCACC
This sequence comes from uncultured Beijerinckiaceae bacterium, assembly GCA_937873345.1. Lineage (GTDB taxonomy): Bacteria > Pseudomonadota > Alphaproteobacteria > Rhizobiales > Beijerinckiaceae > RH-AL1. The sequence continues at coordinate 10,311 of CALMRL010000477.1, forward strand.
GAAGCCTACAAAGAATACGAATGGGAGTAGGAACCATGAGGCATTCCATGTCCGGCCACCTCGCGTTCGGCGTCGCGCTGCTTGCGCTCTCCGCCGGCCTGGCGCCTGCCCGCGCCGGCGTCGAAGACTCCGATCAGGAGCGCGCCGCCCGCTGGCAGGAGATCCAGAAGTCGATCTTCGACGGCAAGACCGCGACGACGGACGACGCCGCAGTGAAGCTCGACGCACCGACGCGCGCCGCCGACGCCGCGCTGGTGCCGCTGACCATTACACTCGCTCAGCCCAAGGATATCGCCGGCCTCTACCTCGTCATCGACGACAATCCGTCGCCGGTCGCCGCGCACTTCACCTTCGGCCCCGACGCCGATCCGAAGGAGGTCAAGCTGCGCGTGCGCGTCAATACCTACACCGACATCCATGTCGTGGCGGTGATGAAGGACGGCTCGCTGAAGCAGACCGTGAAGTTCGTCAAGGCCTCGGGGGGCTGCTCCGCGCCGATGGGGATGAGCGACGAGGATGCGGTGAAGGGCATCGGCGACATGCGCCTGCGCCTCGCCGGCGACGTCGCGGCCGATAAGCCCGTCGACGCCACGCTGATGATCCGGCACCCGAACTTCAACGGCATGCAGATGAACCAGCTGACCCGCCAGTACACACCGGCGCGCTACATCCAAGCGATCGACGTCACTTACGACGCGAAGAAGGTGTTCGACATGGACACCGACATCTCGCTCGCCTCCAACCCGGTGATCACCTTCGAGCTGCTGCCCAGCGCGGCGAAGGGCGAGCTGAAGGTCGACGTCAAGGACAGCACCAACGCGCAGTGGTCGCGCACCTTCCCCGTGCCGGCGGTGAGCAATTGATCGCGCTGCGGCGGGGACTTGTGGCGGCCTTCGCAGCCGGCGCTGCGGTGGCGATCGCCGGCGCGGCGTCGGCCGAGGTGCCCTCGGCGGTCGAGCCTGGCCACGTGCCGGAGCCGGCCGGCCTCTACCAGGGGGCGATGCACGGCTACACGCCGAATACGGTGGCGGGCGGCACGGTGGTC
>CALMRL010000478.1 GCA_937873345.1 uncultured Beijerinckiaceae bacterium
GATCAACGTCGGCAGCGTCGCCTCCGACTTCGCGATCCCGATGCAGGGGATGTATTCGGCGAGCAAACACGCGATCAAGGGCTTCACCGATGCGTTGCGCATGGAGCTGGAGGCCGAGGATGCCCCGGTCAACGTCACGCTGATCAAGCCGGCTTCCATCGACACGCCGCTCCCCGCCCGCGCCCGCAACTACATGGGCCATGAGCCGACGCTGCCGCCGCCGGCCTACAGGCCGCATGAGGTGGCGTTGGCGATCCTTTCGGCGGCGACCGAGGTGCGCCGCGACGTCTACGTCGGCGGCGCCGGACGCCTGCTGTCGGCGGCGGCGGTCGCCTCGCCGCATCTCTTCGACGCCCTCGCCGGTCCGGCGATGATCTCGGCGTCGAAGCAGGACGCGGCGCCACGCAACCCGGCTGGGCGGCTGCATGCCACCGGCGAAGACTCCGCCGAGCGGGGCCACCGCGCGAGCTTCACGGTGCCGTTCAGCCCCTACACGCGCTTCACGCGCAACCCGGCGGACGTCATCGGCACCATCCTGTCGCGGCTGAGGCCGGCCAAGCCCGTCACCGACCGCGACTGAGGGTCAGGCCTTGATCGGGGCGTAGATCCCGTCGGCGTGCAAGCGCGACGGGTTGCCGGACAGGTCGTGGTAGGTCACCGCACCTTCCGCGAAGTAGTGGCAGACGAGAGCCTTGCGGGAAGCCTCAAGGTTGATGCGCGGGCCGCCGCCGTGCACGAGATTGGCGTGCCAGAACAGCACGTCGCCCTTCTTCGCGAGGAAGCGCTCCTTGCGGAAGCCGCCCTTCTCGCAGGCTTCGCGCACCGCCGGCTCGTAGCGCTCGTGGTAGACGCTGTGGCCCTTTTCCTTGAACTCGCGCTGCTCGATGCCGACCTCGGCGCTCAGCATGTAGGGAAGCCTGTGGCTGCCGGGGAAGTACTCGAGCACGCCGCTGTCCTTAGTCACGTCCTCCAGCGCCACCCAGTCCGCGATGAGGTATCCCAGCGGGTAGGTGGTCATGTGAATGGAGTCGGAGTGCGCCGCCTGCTGGCTGCCGGCGTGCCCGATGATGGACTGGAACGGCACCGTCCTGCGGCCGAACAGCAGGTCGGTCCAGGCGAGCACCTTGGGATCGTGCTGCAACGCGGCGATCTCGGGCACCTTGAGGTGGGCGTCGAGTTGGCGGTCGTCGAGCGTCTTCGCCTCGTTGACGAAGCGGCGCTCCCCGAGGCTGCCGTCGTCCAGCGCCGCCTCGTAGGCGGTCCACAGCCTGTCGATCGTGGCTCCGTCGATCAGGCCGGGAACGATGAGGTAGCCATGCTCGACCCAGAACGAGCAGGCGTCGGCCTGCGCGGCACTGATCTCGCCGGTCGCGAGGCGACGCGCGATCACCTCGCCGGCGTCGGGGCGATCCAACCAGCAGTCGGCGTCGATCTTCGGGAAGCGCTCACCGCGCAGCTCGCCGAAGTCGTGGAAGTCGATGGCCTCGCCGGCGCGGTAGCGGCGCCTGAACCTGCGGAGGTTCCACGCACGCCCGATGCCGACCCTGTGCATCGAGCGCGCGAAGGTGCTCATCAGATTGCGCGCATGCGGCATCGCGGTCTCGCTTCCATGATGGCGGTCGGATCAGCCGGCGCGCTTGCGCCCGACGAGGCCGGTGGCGCTGGCGATCTCGAACGAGGCTGCTTCCGACAGTTGTGTGACGAAATCGCGATCGAGCAGGTGCGTCGGATGGACGAGGAGTTCGCGGAGCGTCAGGTCGAGGAACGGCTTGCGCAGCCTGTCGGGCAACCCGAGGTGCCAGGCGCGCAACAGCGTGAACATGGTCCATACCGGTCCTAGGTACGGCCCGACAAACTGTTTCTCGATCTCGATCTCGCCCTCGAACAGCGTGGCGAGGCCGTATTGCGTCATGTTGAAATAATGCGATGGGAAGCCGTGCAGCGGCTGCAGGAACGGCACGATCACCCGCAGCACGCCGCCAGGCTTCAAGACCCGGCTGAGCTCCTGCGCGGCAAGAAAAGGCTGCTTCACGTGCTCGAGCACGGCGTAGGAGAACACCGCGTCGAACGATCCGTCGGCGAACGGCAGCTTCTCGGCGACGCCGACCACGTCGGTGCTCGGATATTTGACGATCTCGTAGTTGACGACGTTGTCGTAGTACCTCGAACGGCTGCCCGCCCCGCAGTCGAGCAGCAGCCCGTCGGGGTGGGCCTGGATCACCTGGACAGTGTCCCAGTCATAGTCGTTCGACGAGACGTTCGTCGTCTCGATCACGCCGAAGGTCGAGCGCAACTCGGGGGTGAGCACGTCATAGACGTCGTCGGCGCCGCGCATCGAGGCGAGGGCCGGCTGCATCACGGCGGCGAGCCGCTCGGCCTTGACGGCACGCAACCGCGCCAGCTTCGCCGCCGCCGAGGCGTAATAAACCTTGTGCGACCCGAGATGTCCGAATTGGTCGAAATGATCGCGCCCCGACCTGAAGGCGCCGGTCTTCACGGCGAAGGCGACGTCGGGGTTGCAGGCGAGGTAGTCCTTCTCGTCGAAGCCTTCCGATGTGGGCGGCCCGTAAAGTGCGACCGAATGCGGGTCGGCGTCATCCGCGGCGGGCGGCGGGAGGTCGGCCGGTCCGACCACCGGTCGCTTCCATTCCTTCAGCCTTGCCAACAAACCCATGCATCAAACCTCGAGCGGCATCCAGGCCTGCCCCCGCCGAGCGGCGACGAGGCTGGCATGCAGCGGCAGCGGACCTTTCGGCGATCCGGGGAGCGGCCGCCTACATACCGACCCGCCTCCGCGGGCGCAACGCGTCGAGGGGTGAGCACCTCGCCCCGCTCCTCCGGCGCCGGCCGCCTTGTATTGCAAGGTCCGGCGTGCGACGAGGCCTGCCTCGCATGAACGGAGGAGCACAGCTTTCAGTCCATGCTGTTCAGCGTCGAATACGACCACGGCTCCGCGCTCAGCTTCTACGTGATTCCCGATGCCGGCGGCGCGGCTCCGGTCGTGCGGCTGCGCAGCGCCGGCACCGACATCGCCGTGGTGACCGCCAACAACGTGCGTTCCGAGATCCTCGCCTCCGGCCGCCACGCGACCGGCCAGTGCGGCTTCCTGATCGACGACGGCATCGTCGCGAACCTCGCCGGCTACGACGACCTCGAAGTCATCGAAACCAAGTCGGGGCTGCGGGTATACCGTAGGAGATTGCCGGCGCATCTCGAAGCGAAGGTGTTCCGCCTCGAGACCCACCTGATGACGCTGCGCAACATCGACGACGTCTTCAAGGAGCGATTCCAGTTCTGGTATCCCGGCGTCGACCGCCACGGCAGCGAAACGGCCCGGCAGGTGTTCCACATCCATCAGCTCAGCTCCGCCTACATCAGCGGACGCCTCCTCCTCAGCAACGTGCAGCTCGACCTGACCAAGGGCTACCGCTCCATCGCCATGCTGCGCGATCCCTTCAACGAACTGGCGGAACGCCTCATCATCCTCAAGAACATCGGGACGCGGGCGGAGGAGCTGCTCGGAGCCCGTGACGCCTTGACCTTCGAGCCGGTGATCGAGGCGCTCGGCGAAGTGGAGACCTTCGACCGGCAATCCTGCCGGCGCTTCCTCAAGCGCGCGGAGAAGCCGATCCTCGCGGTATTGAGCAACCCGCTCGTGCGCCAGCTCACCAGCAACACCTTCGAGGAGGCGCCGGCGAAGGGCCGGATGGGCAACGCGCTCGAGATGCTGGCGCAGTTCGAGGTGCTCGGGCTGCGCTCGGATGCCGGAACCTTCGCGCGCGCGCTCGCCGAAACCTTCGACTGCGATCCTGCCGCGGTGCCGGTCGTCGGCGAGCCTGCCAGCGTCGTCGAACTCGCCGCCATCCTGCGCGACGGCCGCGAGGCGGAAGCACTCCTCGACATCGATCTCGAGCTCTACGAGCACACGGCGCACGCCTTCGCGCTGCACGCGCCGGAAAGCTGATCGACCGCCTCGGTCCTCTGCGTCGCGCCCGCGGTCAGAGCGGGATGTTGCCGTGCTTCTTCCAGGGATTCTCCAACCTTTTGCCGCGCAGCATCGCCAGGCCGCGGGCGATCCGCAGGCGCGTCTCGCGGGGCAGGATCACGTCGTCGATGTAGCCGCGCTCGGCCGCGACGAAGGGCGACAGGAAGCGGTCCTCGTATTCCGCCGTGCGCTCGGCGAGCTTGGCGGCATCGCCGTTGTCGGCGCGGAAGATGATCTCCACCGCACCCTTCGCCCCCATCACCGCGACCTGCGCGGTCGGCCAGGCGTAGTTCAGGTCGCCGCGCAGGTGCTTCGAGGCCATCACGTCGTAGGCGCCGCCGAAGGCCTTGCGGGTGATCACGGTGACCTTCGGCACGGTCGCCTCGGCGTAGGCGTAGAGCAGCTTGGCGCCGTGCTTGATCAGCCCGCCAACCTCCTGGCCGACGCCGGGCAGGAAGCCCGGCACGTCGACGAAGGTGACGAGGGGTATGTTGAAGCAATCGCAGAAGCGCACGAAGCGCGCCGCCTTGCGCGAGGCATCCGAGTCGAGCACGCCGGCGAGCACGATCGGCTGGTTGGCGACGAAGCCGACGGTGCGCCCCTCGACCCGACCGAAGGCGCAGACGATGTTGCGGGCATGCGCCTCGGCGATCTCGAACACGTCACTGTCGTCGGCGGTCTTGGCGATCAGCTCACGGATGTCGTAGGGCACGTTGGAGTTGTCGGGCACCAGCGTGTCGAGCGAAGGGTCATCGCCCTCCGCCGCCTCGGCCGGCCACTGCGGCGCCGGCGCGACGTTCGAGGCCGGCAGGAAGTCGACGAAGCGGCGCACCTGCAGCAAGGCTTCCACATCGTCGGCAAAGGCCCCGTCGGCGACCGAACTCCTGACGGTATGGACCGTCGCGCCGCCCAGCTCCTCGGCCGTCACCGTCTCGTTGGTGACGGTCTTCACCACGTCGGGCCCGGTGACGAACATGTAGCTGGTGTTCCGCACCATGAAGACGAAGTCGGTGATCGCCGGCGAGTACACATCGCCGCCGGCGCACGGTCCCATGATGAGCGAAATCTGCGGGATGACGCCCGAGGCGAGAACATTGCGCTGGAACACCTCGCCGTAGCCCCCCAGCGCGGCGACGCCCTCCTGGATACGGGCTCCGCCGGCGTCGAACAGGCCGATGATCGGTGCCCGGTTCCTCAGCGCCATGTCCTGGATCTTGGTGATCTTGGCGGCGTGGGTCTCGGAGAGCGAACCGCCGAACACGGTGAAATCCTTGGCGAAGACAAAGACGGTGCGCCCCGACACAGTGCCCCAGCCCGTTACCACGCCGTCGCCGGGGATGCGCTGGCCGCTCATGCCGAAATCCACGGCACGATGGACGACGAAGGCGTCGAACTCCTCGAAGGAGCCTTCGTCGAGCAGCAGCTCGATGCGCTCGCGGGCGGTGAGCTTGCCTTTGGCGTGCTGCGCGGC
>CALMRL010000479.1 GCA_937873345.1 uncultured Beijerinckiaceae bacterium
CCCTACGAGACGGCGCGCGTGCTCGGTCCCGCCCGCGCCCGCGCCGAAGCGGCGCTCGCCCGCCACCGCCCGGCGCTCCAGGCCAAGCGCATCTTCTTCTTCCCCGACTCGCAGCTGGAGGTGCCGCTCGCCCGCATGCTGGCGCGCGAGCTCGGCATGGTGCCGCTCGAAGTCGGCACCCCTTACCTGCACCGCCAGCTGCTCGCCGAGGATCTGGCGCTGCTACCCGGTGACGTGAGCCTGAGTGAAGGGCAGGACGTCGACCGCCAGCTCGACCGTTGCCGCGAGCAAAAGCCCGACCTCACCGTCTGCGGCCTCGGCCTCGCCAACCCTCTGGAAGCCGAGGGACTGGCGACGAAGTGGTCGATCGAGCTGGTGTTCACGCCGATCCAGGGCTTCGAGCAGGCCGGCGACCTCGCCGAGCTATTCGCCCGGCCGCTGCAGCGGCGCCTCAGGCTGGTGGCCTGACGATGCAGCTCACCGTCTGGACCTATGAAGGACCGCCGCACGTCGGCGCGATGCGCGTCGCCACCGCGATGGACGGCGTGCACTACGTGCTGCACGCCCCGCAGGGCGATACCTACGCCGACCTGCTGTTCACGATGATCGAGCGGCTCAAGAAGCGCCCGCCCGTCACCTACACCACCTTCTCGGCCCGCGACCTCGGCGGCGACACCGCCGGCCTGTTCAAGACCGCGGCGCGCGACGCCTACGAGCGCTTCAAACCGCAGGCGATGATCGTCGGCGCCTCCTGCACGGCGGAGCTGATCCAGGACGATCCCGGCGGCCTCGCTTCCACCCTCGGCCTGCCGGTGCCGGTGGTGCCGCTGGAGCTGCCCTCGTACTCGAAGAAGGAGAACTGGGGCGCGGCCGAGACCTTCTACCAGCTGGTGCGCGCCTTCGCCCGCCCCGCCGGCGAGCGGCCTGCCGGCTCGCCGCCCTCCTGCAACATCCTCGGCCCCGCCGCGCTGGGTTTCCGCCACCGCGACGACGTGATTGAATTGCGCCGCCTGCTCGGCGAGCTGGGCGTCGCCGTCAACGTCGTCGCCCCGCAGGATGCCGCGCCGGCCGACCTCGCCCGGATGGGAGAGGCCGACTTCAACGTGGTGCTCTACCCAGAGGTGGCGGGCACGGCGGCGAAGTGGCTGGAGCGGACGTTCAAGCAGCCGATGACGAAGACCGTGCCGATCGGCGTCGGCGCGACGCGCGACTTCATCCGCGAGGTGGCGGCGCTGGCGGGATCGGACGATGTCGCGGCCAGGGTCGATACTCTTCTCGCCGCCGAGCACTCGCGGCTGCCGTGGTATTCGCGCTCGGTCGACTCGACCTATCTCACCGGCAAGCGCGTGATCGTCTTCGGCGACGCCACCCATGCCATGGCGATTGCCCGCGTCGCCCGCGACGAGCTGGGTTTCGCGGTGGTCGCGATCGGCACCTACTCCCGCGAGTTCGCCCGCGAGGTCCGCGAGATGGCCGCTCGCTACGAGGCGGAGGCGATCGTCTCCGACGACTTCCTGGGCGTCGAGGCGGCGATCGTGCGCCTGCAGCCCGAGCTGGTGCTCGGCACGCAGATGGAGCGCCATGTCGCCAAGAGGCTCGGCATCCCCTGCGCCGTGATCTCGGCGCCGGTGCACGTGCAGGACTTCCCCGCCCGCTACTCCCCGCAGGTCGGATTCGAGGGCGCCAACGTGCTGTTCGACACGCTCGTCCATCCCCTGATGATGGGGCTGGAGGAGCACCTGTTTTGTATTTTACGCGGCGACCACGAGTTCCACGACGGCGCACAGCCCTCGCACCTCACGAGCCACGTGCGGAGCGCGCCGGCGCACGAGGTCGTGGCGGCCGGGGCGGAGGCAGGCGTCCTCGCGGCCTCCGCCGACACCGGCGCGCCCCTATGGTCGCCGGACGCCGAGAAGGAACTCGGCAAGATCCCCTTCTTCGTCCGCGGCAAGGCGCGCCGCAACACCGAGGCCTTCGCGCGCGAGCACAGCCTTTCGACCATCTCGCTCGAAACGCTCTACGATGCCAAAGCTCATTTCGCCCGCTAGCCTGCTCCAGGGAGCCGCCGCATGAACATCCCCGTCAGGCCGCCGCAGGCATCCAAGCCGCCGCAGACCTGCCGCGCCGCCGGCTTCCTCGACGAGGGAGGATTGGACGGTGAGGGATCGGTGCAGGTGCACCTCGACCCGAGCGTCAAGCTCGGCACGGCCAAGGTGTTCGCGATCTACGGCAAGGGCGGCATCGGCAAGTCGACGCCCTCCTCTAACCTCTCGGTCGCCTTCGCCAAGCTCGGCAAGCGGGTGCTGCAGATCGGCTGCGACCCCAAGCACGACTCGACCTTCACGCTGACCAAGACGCTGATGCCCACCGTCATCGACGTCTTGGAGTCCGTCGACTTCCACACCGAGGAGCTGCGCACCGAAGACTTCGTCTTCCAGGGCGTCGAGGGGGTGATGTGCGTCGAAGCCGGCGGGCCGCCGGCCGGCACCGGCTGCGGCGGCTACGTCGTCGGCCAGACGGTGAAGCTCCTCAAGGAGCATCACCTCCTCGACGACACCGACGTCGTCATCTTCGACGTGCTCGGCGACGTCGTCTGCGGCGGCTTCGCCGCCCCGCTGCAGCACGCCGACCGGGCGCTCGTCGTCACCGCCAACGACTTCGACTCGATCTTCGCGATGAACCGCATCGTCGCCGCGATCGAGGCCAAGGCGAAGAACTACAAGGTCCGCTTCGGCGGCGTCATCGTCAACCGCTCCGAAGGCTCCGACCAGGTCGACAGGTTCAACGAGGTCGTCGGCCTGAACAAGGTCGCGCACTTCCCCATCCTCGACGCGATCCGCAAGTCACGGCTGAAGAAGGCGACCCTCTTCGAGATGGAGGCGACCCCCGAGATCGTCGCCGTGCAGAACGAGTACCTCCGCCTCGCCGAGACACTCCTCGCCGGCACCGAGCCTTTGACGCCGAAGCCGATGAAGGACCGCGACATCTTCGACCTGCTGGGCTTCGACTGAGATGGGCAGCTCGTCCTATCTCAGCCGTCGCGGCCAGTTGCAGACCTACTTCGACCGCACCGCGCTCGACGCCTGGGCCAAGCTCACGTCGGACGCGCCGGTGTCGAAGATCAGGGCCACCGTGCGCGCCGGGCGCGACGCGATGCGGCAACGCATCCTCGATGCGCTCCCGTCGGATCTCAGCGGCACTCGGCTTCTCGACGCCGGCTGCGGCACCGGCTCACTTGCCGTCGAGGCACCGCGCCGCGCCGCCTCGACGGCAAGTGAGCCGGTGCCGCCGTGGTGGCGATCGACCTCTCCCCCAAGCTCGTCGACCTCGCCCGCGACCGCCTGCCGGCGACGCTCGGCCAGGGCTCCATCGCCTTTCTCGCCGGCGACATGCTCGACCCGGCGCTCGGGCGCTTCGACCATGTCGTGGCGATGGACTCGCTGATCCATTACAGCGCCGGCGACATGGCGGCGGCGGTGGCGGGGCTGGCGGCGCGCACCGCCGGCTCGATCGTCTTCACCTTCGCCCCGCGCACCCCGGCGCTCGCGCTGATGCACGCCGCCGGCAAGCTGTTCCCGCGCGGCGACAAGTCGCCGGCGATCGAGCCGGTGCCGCCGGCCGCGATCCGCCGTCGCCTCGCCGCGTCGGGCTTGACGTTGGGCGCGAGCGAGCGTGTCGCCTCGGGCTTCTACATCTCGCAGATGCAGGAGGTGCTGCCGCGATGAGCGCCGGCTCCGAAGCCCCCGCTGCCGAGCCCGCCGTCGCGGGACCGCTGCCGGCCGGGCTGGCTTCGGGAATGGCCTCCGCCGGCCTGGCTTCGGGCTGGATGAAGCTCGGCGCCAACCTGCTGCCCTTCGCCGACCCCGCCAGCACCGGCCTACCGCTCTCGAAGCTGCTGCGGCTCTCCCTGTTCCAGGTCACGGTCGGCATGGCCGTGGTGCTGCTGATCGGCACGCTCAACCGGGTGATGATCGTCGAGCTGGGCGTGCCGGTGTGGCTCGTCGCAACCATGGTCTCGCTGCCGCTCGTCTTCGCGCCCTGCCGGGCGCTGGTGGGCCTGCGCTCCGACGGCCATCGCTCGGCGCTAGGCTGGCGACGGGTGCCGTACCTGTGGTTCGGCACGCTGGCGCAGTTCGGCGGCCTGTCGATCATGCCCTTCGCGCTGATCCTGCTCGGCGGCGACACCACCGCGCCGCCGATCTTCGGGCAGGCGGCGGCGGCCCTCGCCTTCCTGCTGATGGGCGCCGGCATGCATACGGTGCAGACGGCGGGCTTGGCGCTCGCCACCGATCTCGCGCCGCCGCGCGCCCACCCCCGCATCGTCGCCCTGCTCTGCGTCGCGATGATGGGCGGCATGCTGGTCTCGGCGCTGCTCTTCGGCGTGGCCCTCGCCCACTTCTCCGAGGTCCGCCTGATCCAGGTGGTGCAGGGATCGGCCTTCGCGACGATGGCTCTGAACCTCGTCGCGCTGTGGAAGCAGGAGCCGCGCGGCGCCCGACGCGAGGTGCCGCGCCTCAACTTCTCGCAGGCTTTCAGCCAATTCGCCGCGCATGGCCGGCCGGCACGCCGCCTGATCGCCGTCGCGTTCGGCACCATGGGCTTCTCGATGCAGGACGTGCTGCTGGAGCCCTACGGCGGCCAAGTGCTGCACCTCACCGTCTCCGCCACCACCACGCTGACGGCGATGCTGGCCTTCGGCGGCATGATCGGCTTCCTGGCCGCGGCGCGCTGGCTCGGGCGCGGCGCCGACCCGTACCGTTTCGCCGGCGTCGGCGTCGCCATCGGCCTGGCGGCCTTCGCCCTGGTGCTC
>CALMRL010000480.1 GCA_937873345.1 uncultured Beijerinckiaceae bacterium
GGCCATGGTGCCTCACTCGCGATACTGATGCGCGGGCATCCGCCAACCCACGCTTCCGGCAAAGAAATCCTTAACCAATTCATCCTACGCGTGGACGGACGCGAAAGGAACCGAGCCTCCGGCGGCATCCACCAACGTCGTTAACGCAGCCGGGTCCACCCGCCATCTCAGCCCCGTCCTCCTCCCCGACCGCGGACGACATCGGCGCTGCCATGGATGATGCGCGCCCCGAGGTGATGGACTGGCCCTTCCTGGAGCGGCAGTGCTTCGGCGACTTCGAGCTGGAGGCGGAGGTGCTGGCGCTGTTCAGCGCGAGCGCGGCCGCCCTCGTCGCCGCCCTGCCCGCGATGAGCCGACGCGAGCAGGACGAGACGGCGCACCGGCTGAGGGGCTCGTGCCTGGGCATCGGCGCCTGGGCGATGGCCGGCGCGGCGCGGGATCTCGAGGTGGCGCCTCCGCGGGAGCGCGGGCCTGCAGTCCTGGCGCTCGGCACGGCCTTCGCCGACGTTGATTGCGCGATCCGCGCCCGCTTCGCCGCGCGCCATTGAGCATCCTCCCGCAGCGCCGCGGTGCCCGATTGAGCCGCCTTCTCTTGGCCGCGCCGGTCCGCTAAGGCTGGGTCTGCACCGGCGGGATACGCCGGCGTGGCGGACTGGGTCGTCCGCGGGACGAGGCGTCAAGGACCAGCCATGACATCGATCACGTTCACCGACTCGAAGGGCACCGCCCGCACGGTGGAGGGCGAGGACGGAGCGACGATCATGGAGACCGCGATCCGTCATCGCGTTCCCGAAATCGTCGCCGAGTGCGGCGGCGCCTGCGCCTGCGCGACCTGCCACATCTACATCGACGAAGCCTGGATGGCGAAGGTCGGCAAGCCGTCGGGCATGGAGGAGGACATGCTCGACTTCGCCTACGACGTGAAGCCGAACTCCCGCCTGTCGTGCCAGATCACGGTGAGCGCCGCCCTCGACGGAATGAAGATCACCACCCCCGACCGGCAGGGCTGAGGCGCGCCGGAGGAGGCGGAGCGAGGTTCATGACGCACGAAGCCGTCGTCGGGACGGATGCGATCGACACCGACGCGCTGATCATCGGCGCCGGTCCGGTCGGGCTGTTCGCCGTCTTCGAGCTCGGCCTGCTCGATGTGCGCTGCCATCTAGTCGACGTGCTGCCGAAGCCCGGCGGGCAGTGCGCCGAGCTGTACCCGGAGAAGCCGATCTACGACATCCCCGGCTTCCCCAGCGTCACCGGCCAGGGGCTCGTCGACCGGCTGATGGAGCAGATCGAGCCGTTCAAGCCGGTGTTCCACTACGGCGAGCTGGTCGAGGAGGTCGACGGCTTCGGCGACGAGGCGGCGCCGCGCTTCCGTGTCCGCACCTCGTCGGGAAAGCTGTTCACCTGCCGCGCCATCGTGGTCGCGGCGGGCGGCGGCTCGTTCCAGCCGAAGAAGCCGCCGATCGCCGGCATCGAGGCTTTCGAGGGCGCGAGCGTGCACTACGCCGTGCGCCGCCGCCGACGCTCCCCACGTCGCGGTCGGGGAACAGCTCCACGCCGTGCGCCGCATGGAGCTGTTCCGCGACCGCGACGTGGTGATCGTCGGCGGCGGCGACTCCGCGCTCGACTGGACGCTGAACCTGCAACCGATCGCGCGACGCCTGACCCTGGTGCATCGCCGCGACGACTTCCGCGGCGCCCCGCATTCGGTGACGGCGATGCGCGCCCTGGTGGCGGCCAGCTCGATGGACTTGGCGATCGGTCAGGTCGCCGCACTGCACGGCGTCGACGGCGTGCTCGAGGCGATCGATGTGTCGGGTGCGAACGGCACGCGCCGCATCGCCTGCGAGCGCCTGATCCCCTTCTTCGGCCTGACCATGAAGCTCGGACCCATCGCGCGGTGGGGCCTGAACCTCCACGAGAACCTGATCGAGGTGGACACCGAAAAATTCGAGACCAGCGTGCCGGGAGTGTTCGCCATCGGCGACATCAACACCTATCCCGGCAAGCTCAAGCTGATCCTTTCGGGCTTCCACGAAGGAGCCCTGGCCGCGCAGCGCGTGCACCGCTACGTGCATCCCGACAAGCGCGTGACGTTCCAGTACACGACGTCCTCGACCAGTCTGCAGCGCAAGCTCGGGGTGGCCTGAACCCGTCGCCGGCTCGCCGGTCAGGGCCGCGCGGGCGCGCTCTCCTCATAGTCGGACAAGCGATCGACCGCGCGACCGGCCGCGGCGTCGCGCCGCAACGGCTCGACGCGAGGACGGACCTCGGAGCGCCGCTCGACGCTGGCAGCCGCCACGGCCGCGTCGAAGCGCTCCCACTCCGCTTGGCTCAGCTCCTCGCCCGTTTCCTTGATCGAGGCTTTTCTGTTCTGCATCCTCGTGCCCTAGTCTCCGTTCCGTCCGAGCCGTCGTTCCCAGTGCGGAGCGGCGGGGCTCCCTCCACTCCTCACGCGATGTGTGCCCCCTTCAGGAGACAAGCTGATGACACCTTTCGGCGAAAGCATCGCGCGCGAGTTGCGTTCCGCCCTCGTGCCGATCGAGACGGCCTCGATCGTCGACTACAAGTTCCTTGCCAATGCGATGCGGGCGCTGATGAAGAACGCGCTGTTCTACGTGGTCCCCACCCCCGCCGTTGCAGAGGCGCGCGAGGCCGCCTCGGCGCAGGTCGAGCGACTGGCCGAAGTGATCCACGACACCGGCGTGCAGCCGCATGGCATCAGTCTCGACGTCGACCGGGCACGAGCGGACGCGCTGGTCGCATTTGAAGCGCTGATCGATGCCGTCGCCGACGCCGAGCCGACCACCGTCGGCCGCAGCCTCGGCATCGGCTGAGCCACCGCAACCAAGCGGAAGCTTTGCGGTTTCTGCGCCAAACGGCAATGTCAGGGAGGAACCATGCAGGCTTTCACGCGACCCCTCGCGCTCGCCATCGCGCTTGCGGCCTCAAGCGCGGCATCGGCGCAGGCCGGCGGTTTCGACTGCTCGAAGTGGCAGCACAACGAGGACAAGAGCTGGAGCGCCAAGGAGCCGGTGGAGATCGGCGGCCAGGCAGGACGGCTCGACTACGTTCCGGGCGAGGTGTACCGCGTCGGCGAGCAAAAGAACGGACTCGACATCGCCAAGCTCCTCGATGCGAACTGCGTCAAGCCCTGATCACCTCTCCGAAGCGCCGCTCCTGTCACCCTCGCCGCGGAACAGGAAGGGCACAACCGTCCGCACCGTCGGCGCCTTCTCCGTCGAGAACGGCATCGGCCGGCACACCGCCACGGCGGACACGCCGATGCGGGCGGTGAGCAGGCCGTTGAGCATGCCCTCTCCCAGCCGCGCCGACAGCTTGGCGGCGATGCCGTGGCCGACGAGCTGCTGCAGCACCGTGTCACCGGCCGCCATGCCGCCGGTGATGGCGAGGTGGCTCGCTACCGATCGGGCGAGCTTAAGAAAGCCGACCATCCCCGGCCGTCCGCCGTAGATCTCCGCGATCGTGCGGATCAGCCGCGCGGCCTGCAGGGCGACGAAGATGACGTCGATGATCGCCCGCGGCGCCAGGGTCGTCACCGCCGACACGCGTCGCGCCGCGACCGCGACCGCCGCCGCCGCCTGCCGGTCCAGCGGCGCGATCAGTGTGCGCTCGGCGATGTCGAGGAGGTCGCGCCCGTCGACGATCTCGGTTCGCAACGCCAACATCTCCCGGCGCGCCCGCGCCGTCTGCGGGCGGCGTTCGTAGAGCGTTGCCAAGTCCGGCAGCAGGCGGCGCGCGGCGTCGCGGTCGTCGGCGGCGTAGGCCTGGGCGATGTCGGCGTGCAGCTTGGCGATGCGGCTCTGCCG
>CALMRL010000481.1 GCA_937873345.1 uncultured Beijerinckiaceae bacterium
AGACGAAGGAGAAGACGCCGATCCACACGACGTCGAGGAAGTGCCAGAACATCGAGAGGCACATCAGGCGGCGCTTGTTGGCCTCGATCAGCCCGTGCCGGAGCACCTGCGCCATCAACACGCAAAGCCAGACGATGCCGAAGGTGACGTGCAGGCCGTGGGTGCCGACCAGCGTGAAGAACGACGACAGGAAGGCCGAGCGCTGCGGCCCGGCGCCCTCGCGGATGAGGTGGGCGAACTCGTTCAGCTCCAGCCCAACGAAGGCGACGCCGAACAGGCCGGTGATGACGAGCCAGATCAGCATCGTCGTCTTGCGGTCGCGCTCCATGTCGAGCATCGCGAAGCCGTAGGTGATCGACGACAAGAGCAGCATCGAGGTGTTGAGCGCCACCGTGCCGAGATCGAAGATGGTGTCGGGCGACGGCCCGGCCGCGTAGGAGCGGCCGTACACGGCGTAGCAGGCGAACAGGGTGGCGAAGATGAGGCAGTCGCTCATCAGGTAGAGCCAGAAGCCCAGCATGGTCCCGCCTTCGGCGTGGCCATGCTCCTCGGCGACGAAGAAGTGCAGGTCCTCGTCGGCCGTCTCGAACGAACGCGTCATCGTTCAGCCCTCACGCCTTGCTCGCTCATGCCGGGCCGACGAGGAGCCGGGTCCGGCTATCCTCGGCGTGCACTACCTCCTCCGCCGGGATCGTGAAGTCCCGGTTGTAGTTGAAGGTGTGGCCGATCGCCGTGACCAGGATGGCGATGAAGGACAAGGCCGCCAGCCACCACACGTACCAGATCATGCCGACGCCGAAGGCGAAGGCGAGCCCGGCGAGGATGGCGCCCGCGCCGGTGTTCTTCGGCATGTGGATCGGCCGGAAGCCTTCCAGCGGACGGGTGTAGCCGCGCGCCTTCATGTCGCTCCACGCGTCGAGGTCGTGCACGATCGGCGTGAAGGCGAAGTTGTACTCCGGCGGCGGCGAGGCGGTCGACCATTCCAGGGTGCGGCCGTCCCACGGATCGCCGGTGAGGTCGCGCAGGGCCTCGCGGTTGCGCACGCTGACGTAGATCTGCACCAGGAACGAGGCGATGCCGATCAGGATCAGCACGGCGCCGAAGGCGGCGAGCAGGAACCAGATCTGCAGCGAGCGGTCGTCGAAGTGGTTCTGGCGACGGGTGACGCCGAGCAGGCCGAGCACGTAGAGCGGCATGAAGGCGAAGTAGAAGCCGATCGTCCAGAACCAGAACGACATCTTGCCCCAGAACGGGTCGAGCTTGAAGCCGAAGGCCTTGGGGAACCAGTAGGTGGTGCCGGCCATCAGGCCGAAGAACACGCCGCCGATGATGACGTTGTGGAAGTGCGCCACCAGGAACAGCGAGTTGTGGAGCACGAAGTCGGCCGGCGGCACGGCGAGCAGCACGCCGGTCATGCCGCCGATCACGAAGGTCACCATGAAGCCGACCGTCCACAGCATCGGCACCTCGAAGCGGATGCGCCCGCGGTACATGGTGAACAGCCAGTTGAAGATCTTCGCGCCCGTCGGGATCGAGATGATCATCGTGGTGATGCCGAAGAACGAGTTGACGCTCGCCCCCGAGCCCATCGTGAAGAAGTGGTGCAGCCAGACGATGTAGGAGAGGATGGTGATCGCCACGGTGGCGTAGACCATCGAGGTGTAGCCGAACAGCTTCTTGCCGCAGTAGGTCGCGGTGACCTCGGAGAAGATGCCGAAGGCCGGCAGGATCAGGATGTACACCTCGGGGTGGCCCCAGATCCAGATGAGGTTGAAGTACATCATCGGGTTGCCGCCGAGGTCGTTGGTGAAGAAGTTCGTGCCGACGTAGCGGTCGAGCGTCAGCAGGGCGAGCACGGCGGTGAGGATCGGGAAGGCGGAGACGATCAGCACGTTGGTGCAGAGCGAGGTCCAGCAGAAGATCGGCATCTTCATCAGGCTCATGCCCGGCGCCCGCATCTTCACGATGGTGGCGATCAGGTTGATGCCCGACAGCGTGGTGCCGATGCCGGCGATCTGCAGCGACCAGATGTAGTAGTCGACGCCGACGCCCGGCGAGAAGGACGCCTCCGACAGCGGGGGGTAGTTCAGCCAGGTGGTGCGGGCGAACTCGCCGACGAACAGCGACATCATCACCAGCATCGCGCCGGCGACGGTCATCCAGAACGAGAAGTTGTTGAGGAAGGGGAAGGCGACGTCGCGGGCGCCGATCTGCAGCGGCACGACGTAGTTCATCAGCCCCGTGACGAAGGGCATGGCCATGAAGAAGATCATGATCACGCCGTGCGCCGTAAAGATCTGGTCGTAGTGGTGCGGCGGCAGGTAGCCGTTGTCGCTGCCGAAGGCCACCGCCTGCTGCGAGCGCATCAGCAGCGCGTCGGAGAAGCCGCGCAGCAGCATCACGATCGCCAGCACCACGTACATGATGCCGATCTTCTTGTGGTCGACGCTGGTGAACCACTCCTTCCAGAGATAGGTCCACCAGCCGTAATAGGTGACCGCCGCCAGGAGCGCGCCGCCGGCGACGGCGACGCCGAGGAAGGTCACGACGAGGATCGGCTCGTGGTAGGGGATCGCTTCCAGGGTGAAGCGCCCTAAGATGAGCTGCTGCTGGTTCAGGTGGGAGAACATCACCGTCCGTCCGTGGGATCTGGTTTCGCGTGGGAGGTCGGCGGCCGCGGCCGCCTTCCGGTGCTCTTGTCTCAGTGCTCGTTCAGCTGCGAGGGCGCCGGCTCATCCCCCGGCTTGGGCGGCGCCGGCTGTCCATCCATATGGCCGTTCGCGTCGTGTCCCGACATGCCGGGGCCCTTCAGATCATGATCGCCCATGCCGGGCATATTGCCGCTCGGGCTGCTGCCGGGGACGCCGCCGGCGCTGTTGACCTTCGGCGCCACCTCGCGGGGCTTGGCCCCCTGCGGCTGCGCGTCGATGGTGTTCGGCGGCCGGCCGGAGGCCGGAAAGGTCGCCCCCGGCGCCTCGTCGCCCTCGCGCACGCCCGACGAATCGTCGAGGAGCCGCTTGTAGTTCTCCTCGCTGTTCTTGCCGCCGCCGCCGTGGGCGTCGATCATCATCATCTCGCTCGCGCACATCTTGCCCGGCGTCGAGCACATGTTGAGGATGTCGTGGTAGAGGCGGTCGCGCACGCCTGAATAGTAGATCGGGGCGACGCCCTCGGACGGCTTCTCCAGCTGCTTGTAGCTGGCGTCGTCGAGGTTCGTGCCCTTCGCCTTCACGGAGGCGACCCACTTGTCGAAGCCTTCCGGGGAAAGGCTGTGCGTGCCGAAGTTCATGTGGGAGAAGCCGGTGCCGCTGTAGTGCGAGGACAGGCCGTTGAAGTCGCCGGTCCTGTTGGCGACCACCGACAGCTTGGTCTCCATGCCGGCCATCGCGTAGATCTGGCCGGCCAGCGCCGGGATGAAGAAGGAGTTCATCACCGTCGCCGAGGTGATGTGGAAATCGACCGGCCGGTTGAGCGGCAGCGACAGGTCGTTGACCGTCGCGATGCCCTGGTCGGGGTAGACGAACAGCCACTTCCAATCCAGCGCGACGACGTCGATCACCAGCGGCTTGGTTCCCGGCGCGACGGGCTGCTTGTCGCCGATGCGGGTGACGGAGTGGAAGGGATCGAGCACGTGGGTGCTGATCCAGGTCAAGGCGCCCAGCGCCACGATGATGAGCAGCGGCGCCGTCCAGATCAGCACTTCCAGCTGCGTCGAGTGGTGCCATTCGGGATCGTAGACGGCGGCGGTGTTGGAGGCGCGGTAGCGCCAGGCGAAGATCAGCGTCGCCGCGATCACCGGCACGATGATCAGCAGCATCAGGCCCGTCGAGGCGAGGATGAGGTTGCGCTCGCGCAGGGCGACGTCGCCGGCCGGGTTCATCACCGACTCGCAGCCGCCGAGCAGCAGCGCGGCGCCGCCGAGCGCCAGCGCGTGAACGATACGACGTGTCCTCGCGGTCAACGCAGCCTTCCCGTCCGATCCGCAGGGCATGAGCCGCCAAACGTGAGCCACCGAGCCGTGAGCCACCGAGCGCGATCCGCCATGCCAATGAGTACCCCCCGCGACCAGCCGCACGAGGTCCGACATGCGATGCTCGGGCCACAGCCTCGAAGCGATCGCCGCCGGGTCGATCTGCCAGCCAAACTATGCGGCGCGGACCCAATCCCAAACGAGGCGTTTTGTCCACTTCGACCTGTTCCCGGCCTTCAACGCTTCTGGCAGGCTTGCGCGAGCCGCAGGGCTGACGTCGATCGCCGGAGCATCGGGTCGAAACGGCGTCGGCGGTTTTCGGACGGTTCGATGAGGCGCGAGAGGCCCCCGCATCGCGCCGGGAGCCGATGGTCGGCGCGATGCCGCACCCGTGACCCGGCGCACCGGCGACTTGCGCAAGGCGCGGTTTCTGCCACAGGGTGCCGGCGGATGGGCCGGGCTTCGCCCCTGGGGCGGACGCGCTGCGGCGGGCCTTGGCGGCCGGCGACGCCGGACGGCATTTTGGAGGATCGCTTCATGGCACTGGTCTCGACGCCGGGCGCCGCCTCGTCGACGGGGCTCGAGCGCGACGCGCTGCGGGCGACGGGCGGGCAGCACAACGCCATCGCGCCGGCCGACGTCGCGATCGGCGTCATCATCGGGCGCTCCTCGGAGGCCTTCTCCTTCTTCGTCTACGGCATCGCCTCGGTGCTGGTGTTTCCGCAGGTGGTGTTCCCCTTCGCCGCCCCGAAGGTCGCGATCCTTTACTCCTTCGCAGTGTTCTCGCTGTCGTTCCTCGCCCGTCCCCTCGGTTCGGTGACCTTCATGTGGGTCGACCGGCACTTCGGGCGCGGCACCAAGCTCACCGTCGCCCTCATCCTGCTCGGCGGCTCCACGGCGTCGATCGCCTTCCTGCCCCCCTATTCGGCGATCGGCTACCTCTCGATCCTCGGCCTGATCCTGTTCCGCTGCGGCCAGGGCTTCGCGCTCGGCGGCGCCTGGGACGGCCTCGCCTCGCTGCTCGCCCTCAACGCGCCGCCGAGCAAGCGCGGCCGCTTCGCGATGATCCCGCAGCTCGGCGCGCCGATCGGCTTCATGATCGCCGCCGGCCTGTTCAGCTACTTCCTGCTGAACCTCGACGAGGCCGACTTCCTCGACTGGGGCTGGCGCTACATGTTCTTCGTCGCCTTCGTGATCAACGTGGTGGCGCTGTTCGCGCGGCTCCGCCTGATCGCCACCAGGGAGTTCGCCGAGCTCTACGAGAGCCGCGCCCTGCAGCCGACCCCGGTGATCGCGATGCTGCGCACGAACTGGCGCACCGTGCTGATCGGCGCCTTCGTGCCGCTGTCGAGCTACGCGCTCTACCACCTCGTCTCGATCTACCCCGTCTGGTACGTCGGCCTCGACCCGCACCGCTCGATCGGCGGCTTCCTCCTGATCCAGTGCGTCGGCGCCGTGGTGCAGGTCATCGGCACGATCGCCTCGGGCGAGATCGCCGACGGCATCGGCCGCCGCAACCTCATCGGCACCTGCGCGGTCGGCATCGTGGTGCTCGGCCTGATCACGCCGTTCCTGCTCGGCAGCGAGGGCGGCGAGACGGTGTTCGTGCTGCTCGGCTTCGGGCTGCTCGGCCTCGCCTTCGGACAGGCCGGCGGCGCGGTGGCCTCGAACTTCTCCGGCGCCGACCGCTACACCGGCTCGGCGCTGACCACCGACCTCGCCTGGATGATCGGCGCCGGCTTCGCGCCGCTCGTGGCGATCGGCGCCTACGAGGTCGCCGGCTCCTGGGCGGTGTGCGCCTACCTCATCTCCGGCGCCGCCTGCACCGGCGCGGCGCTCGCCCTCAACAAGCGGCTGGCGCATCAGTTCGAGCCCGCCGCGACGCCCTGAACCGACCGCCGCGCGACGCCCGTTCAGGCGTCGTGCAGCGCCCGGTACAGCCCGTCGGCGCGCAGGAGATCGTCGTGGCGTCCCTCCTCGGCGATGCCGTCGGCCGTCATCACCACGATGCGGTCGGCGTTGCGGATCGTCGCCAGCCGGTGCGCGATGATGAGGCTGGTGCGGCCCTGCTCCAGTTCGGCGAAGGAGCGCTGGATCTCGCGCTCGGTCGCGGTGTCGAGCGCCGAGGTGGCCTCGTCGAGGATCAGGATCGGCGGGTCCTTGAGGAAGATGCGGGCGATGGCGAGGCGCTGCTTCTGCCCGCCCGACAGCTTGACGCCGCGCTCGCCCACCAGCGTGTCGAGCCCGTCGGGCAGGCCGGCGATCATCGCGTCGAGCCGGGCGCGGCGCGCGGCGGCGTTGATCGCGGCGTCGTCGGCGTCGAGCCGGCCGTAGCGGATGTTGTCGCGGATGGTGCCGCCGAACAGGAACACGTCCTGCTGCACGATGCCGATCAGCCGGCGCAGCGAGACAAGCGTCATCTCGCGGATGTCGACGCCGTCGATCGCGATGCGGCCGCCGTCGACGTCGTAGAAGCGCGGCAAGAGCGAGCAGATGGTGGTCTTGCCGGCGCCCGAGGGCCCGACGAAGGCGACCGTCTCGCCCCTGCGCACGGTGAGGTCGAAGCCGCGCAGCACCGGGCGCTCGGCGGTATAGCCGAAGCGCACGCCCTCGAAGCGGATCGCCTCCGCGAGCGGCCTGGCTTCGACGGCGCCCGGCCGGTCGGCGACGTCGGGCAGGGTGGCGAGCAGCTCGCGGTAGCGGCGGAAGCCGGCCAGCCCCTTGGGGTAGCTCTCGATCACCGCGTTGATCTTGTCGAGCGGGCGGTAGAACACGCCGAGCAGCAGCAGGAAGCCGACGAAGCCGCCGACGCTGAGATGCCCGCGCACCACGAAACCGGTGCCGGCGAGCATCACCACGATCTGCACGAAGCGCATGCCGAGGTAGTTCAGCGTGACCGCCCCGGCCATGATGCGGTAGGCGTCGAGCTTGGCTGCCTGATAGGCGCGGTTGTCGGCGGCGAAGAGCCGGCGCTCGTGGTCCTCGTTGCCGAAGGCCTTCACCGCGCGGATGCCGCCGATGTTCTCCTCCAGCCGGGCGTTGAAGGCGGCGACGCGGGCGAACTGCGTGCGCCAGTTCCGCTCCATCGCGCCGCCGTAGCGGGCGCCGACCAGCATCACCACCGGCAGCACCGCCGCGGTGACCAGCGCCAGCGGCCAGTGCACCCACAGCATCAGCGAGAAGGCGCCGACGAGCGTCATCAGCGCGATGAACAGGTCCTCGGGCCCGTGGTGGGCGACCTCGCCGATCTCCTCCAGGTCCTTGGTGACGCGGGCGACGAGGTGGCCGGTCTTCTGCCCGTCGTAGAAGCGGAAGGAGAGCTTCTGCAGGTGGTCGAAGGCGCGCCGGCGCATCTCCGTCTCGATGTTGATGCCGAGCACGTGGCCCCAGTAGGTGACCACCACCATCAGCCCCGCCGCCGAGCCGTAGATCACCACCAGCCCGGCCGTGGCGAGCGCGATCAGCCCGAGGTCGTGGCGCGGCAGCAGCACGTCGATGAATGCCTTCACCGCCATCGGGAAGGCGAGTTCCAGCAGGCCCGAGGCGACGGCGCAGCCGAAGTCGAGAAGGAACAGGCGGGTGTGCGGGCGGTAATAGGA
>CALMRL010000482.1 GCA_937873345.1 uncultured Beijerinckiaceae bacterium
AGCAACACGCACCCGTAACCTTGCCCAAAACCAGCGTATGTCCACGGGCCTTAGCGCGCGTCGTAGCTATTGAGCTACACGCGTCGCCATCATCCGCGCCGTGACCATGCCGTTGACCACTACCAATACCACGTCCATCTATCGCCACGAACGCGAAATTGATTGCGCGCAATACCTATTTAACATTTGCTCTGATGATTGCACTCAAGATTTCTGGCACAGCAGCGTCGTCGTTCCCCAATTTGAGGCTCTTGAATTGCTTCACCTCGCTATCTACCAATAACTTGGGAGGCTGCTGTGGCTGTCTGCCATGCCCGGCAGGGAATGAAGGAATAAAATAGCGAGAAACGGTGAATGTGTCATTAGCGATATTCAGAACATAGGTATCGCTTTCACGCTGATGTCGCTTGAACCTAAATTCACACCGCAAGCCAGGACCAAGCTGTTGGGTTTTGACGATGAGAAACTGTGCGTGAAGCTCCCGTATTTCTGCATTAGCTTCCATAATTCTTAACTCAAATATCTCTGTGAGCCAGCTTCTAGCTCTTTGCAGAGAGGCTTGCGCTGCCGCATGCTGCTTCTGATTGTCGTCCATGGCCTTTTGATTGGCAGCGGCGCGGGCAGCATCCGCATCCTGAATTAGTTTACGGTAGTCATCGTTCATAGGTGAAGCACCTCAATTAGATGGGGCGTGTCAGCATGTGGATTATGTACCTTACCCTTTCAACCACCTGAGAGCCTCAGCGGCACCGAACTCTCTCTGCGCTTCCTGCTCGATGGCGTGGCAGATGACCAAGGCAGCTCCCGACGCTTGACGTGGGACGGCTGCCTGAGGCGGAGTATGCGCTATCACGTCAGGAGGCTGGTTAGATGCTCGCAATCTATTAAGTAGTAGGATACCTTCCATCTATGACGCATGCCTCCCACCCTTCACGTCTAGAGCGCCTGCTATCGAACGGCTACTTCCCGCATGAGCTACCTCCACCCTTTAATTGCAGAGATCTAGCCCAGCATGCCCAAGCTTTAACGACCGCGATCGAGAGCCAAAAGATACAACAATTTTGGACGTCCCCAGAGTTATACAGTACTGCGCGCTATCGGCACAATAGAAGAACACTGTCAATTGTCAATCCAATCAATCAGTTGCGCGTCTGTCAACTGATATCTGATAACTGGACAGATATCAGATCAAAGCTAAATCGCTCAACCATAAGTGAGTTTCATCCAAGGGTAAGAAGGGAGGGTCCCGGACGAGCCGTAGTGGGGACAGATTTTGACAAAGTAAGTCGAAGGACGGCGACTATCCTTTGCACTTACGGGCGATACGTTAAGACAGATATTTCACGCTTCTATGCTTCGATATACACTCATTCAATCGGATGGGCTCTGCTTGGTAAGACATGGGTTAAAGCACACTTTAACCAACAATCCTACAAAAGTTCATACGCAAACCACCTCGATAAAGCGATAGCTGCTGGGCAAATGGGTCAAACTACGGGGATTCCTATTGGTCCCGATACGTCGCGTATTATTGCTGAGTTGGTTATGACCGAGATAGAATGCGCTCTACAGACCAAGGTTCCTGACCTTAGGTATAGGGCTATAAGATACGTTGACGATATAATTATCGGACTTCTTGACGAAGAGGCAGCCGCTGCTGTTTTATCTGATTTATCGTCTGCACTCTATGAGTTTCAGCTTGAGCTGAGTTCCGATAAAACCAAAATATTCGGGGTTGGAAGCCCCCACGCGCCTGAGTGGCTCCACTTTGTCAGGACTTTCAAGCTTTCTGAACGCGCCGGAACGCAACGGGCGGATTTAGACTCCTTTTTTGAGCAAGCCGCGTATCTAGCAGATATAAACGAAACAGCAAATGTACCTCTATACGCACTTAGAAAGGCGGTTAATTTCGTTGTTGACCAGGTCAACTCAGATCATCTTGTTAGATGGATGATGTACATAGCTCGCCGCTCGCCTAACTGCCTTAGCTTCGTAGCTGAGCACCTGTCAGCAATGTACCGGAGTGGGGACGCCCTTCCGGGTAGGGAGATAAGCAATTTCATTAGGACCCAAATTCCAATCAAAGCGGCCGTAGCACATACTGATGAAGTAGCTTGGCTACTCTTTTGGGCGCGCGAAACGGAGACATCTTTGAAGGCAACGTTGTTCGATAGTGTAGTTCTTCTTCGAAGCAGTGTCTGCGCTCTTCTGACGCTTGACTTGAACCAGAGAGGATTAATAGATGGAAGCATTGATGTATCTTTCTGGCACAGCTTTGCAAATAGCGGTGGGCTTGAGTCGGAAATGTGGTTAGCCGCTTACGAGATTTCCTTGAAAGGGTGGTGGCCGACAAAAAACGATAAATCTTACATCGAGTGTCATAAGTACTTCAAGAAAATAATACAAAGAGAAGTTCATTTTTACGACGAAAATGTTAAAGTAAGACCGAACTTTCAGCCTCTAAAATTATCAAAGTTAGGGGCGGTAGCGCCTTTAATTGGCGGAACAGGGCCTTATCCATGAGATAGCCATCTTATCACAATCTTGTCATAGGGACGCTTCCATTTCCATCCGTAATTCCACATTCATGGCTGTGGCTGAACGGGCTTGCAGTCGGCTCTGAAACTCCCTGGTGATACGCAGAGACAATACAGGCGACTTGCCTGACCTACGTCCAGCTGTTATTCATCAATGGTGTAGAGGGTTCGGTCCGGAGTTCAAACGCCTCTTGGCCGCACCATCGTACCAGCAGAAGGCCCCTCATCCCGTCCGGGCGGCACTTCCATGAAAGCGGCCGACGTCATCGCCCGGCTCAAGCTGGCGCCGCACCCCGAGGGCGGCTGGTATCGCGAGACGTTCCGCGACGAGCGGATGGTGGACGGCCGCGCCGCCTCCACCGCGATCCTGTTCCTGCTCGACGTCGGCGAGGTGTCGGAGTGGCACCGCGTCGATGCCGTCGAGGTGTGGCACTGGCACGCCGGCGCGCCGCTGGTGATCACGATCAGCCCCGACGGCCACGACGCCGCCGCGCACCACCTCGGCCCCGACATCATGGTTGGGCAAAGGCCGCAGTTCGCGGTGCCGCAGGGCCACTGGCAGACCGCGACGAGCCTGGGGGCCTGGACGCTGGTCGGCTGCACCGTGGCGCCGGGCTTCCGCCTCGAAGGCTTCGAGCTGGCACCGCGGGGCTGGCGGCCGCTGCCGCGCGCCTGAGGTTCGCGCGGTAGCGGCTTGGCGCCCCGAGCGTCCGCGATGAAGGGGAGCGGCTGCCCTCGACCAAGCCCGTCTTCACGCCCCGACGTTGACGGCGATCTTGCCGAAATGGCTCTTGCCTCCGGCAAGATGGGCGTAGGCCGCCGCGGCATCGCTCATCTCGAACACCCGATCGACCACCGGCACCAGCCGGTGCGCGGCCATCGCCGCCGCGGCGGCGCGCAACGCCGCAACCGGACCCGTGTGGTTGCCCTGGATGCGTATCTCCCGCTCCATCACCGGGATCACGTCGATGGTGGGTTGCGTGCCGGTCAGGAAGCCGATCACGAACACCGTTCCGCCTATCCCTGCAGCGCCCACCGACTGGGCGAACGTCTCCGCCCCTCCGGTCTCGAGCACCAGGTCGGCGCCGCGGCCGGCCGTCAGCCGCAGGGTCTCGGCGGCCCAGTCCGGCGTTTGGCGGTAGTTGATGGTGCCGTCGGCACCGAGCGTGCGGGCTCGCGCCAGCTTCTCGTCCGAGGACGAGGTGATGATGACCCTGGCTCCGTGCGCCTTGGCGAACTGCAGGGCGAAGATGGACACGCCGCCGGTGCCCAGCAGCAGCACCGTGGAGTGCGGCCCGATCGCGGCCGAACGCACGGCACGCCAGGCCGTGGTGGCGGCCACCGGCAGCGTCGCGGCCTCGACGAAGCTCAGATGGTCGGGAATGGCCACCAGGGAGGCGGCAGGCACGGCGACGTACTCGGCCAGGCTTCCCGGACGCGTCACGCCGCGCCGGGCGGCAAGGGTCGACGGCGTCAGCGATCCATCCTGCCAGTCCGGGAGGAAGTGCGGCATCACGCGATCGCCGACGGCCCAGTGCTCCACGCCGTCGCCGAGTTCGGCGACCTCACCCGCGCCATCGGCGACCGGCACCATGGGAAACGTCGGACCCGGATAGGCCCCCGTCGCGACGGCGACGTCGAGGAAGTTCAGGGAGGCGGCCCGCAGCCTCACGAGCACCTCGCCGCGGCCGGGGCGAGGCACGTCGCGGGATGCCGGGCGAAGGGCGTCCAGGCTCGGGCCGGCGAGTTCGATGACGTTCATGCTTCTCTCCTCAGTGGTGGCGAGGACCTGTCGGGCAGGGAAAGCGGTTTCCCCAAGGGGCAGGGCATCGCTGCCGACCCTGCGCCGTGCCAGATCCGGATGACGCGTCACCACAGCTAGTTGCTCCTCAAACGACGATAAATAAGGCTGTTGGAGCAACACTCGACACCAATGGTTGGGAATGATGGATCGGCTCACCAGCATGGCGGCCTTCGTGACGGCCGCCGACCTCGGGTCGTTCGCCGCGGCGGCCGCGCAGCTCGACCAGTCGCCGCAGATGGTCGCGAAGCATGTGACGTTCCTGGAACATCGCCTCGGCTCGCGCCTGCTCAACCGGACCACGCGTCGCCAGAGCCTGACGGAGGTCGGGCGGACGTACTACGAGCGCTGCAAGATCGTCCTGGCCGAGGCGGACGCCGCCGACGCCATGGCGCAGGAACGGCGCGCCGTTCCGCGCGGGCGGCTCAGGATCAGCGCGCCGGTGACGTTCGGCGCCCACAGCCTGATGCCGCTGGTGACGCGCTACCTGCGCGACCATCCCGAGGTGGCGATCGACCTCGCGCTGACCGACCGCTTCGTCGATCTCGTCGACGAAGGTCATGAGGTCGCGTTCCGCGTCGGCCCGCTCAACGCGTCGGGCCTGATCGCGCGGGCCCTGTCGCCCTACCGTCTGGCCGCGTGTGCGTCGCCCGCCTATCTCGACGCGCGCGGAACACCCGCCGTGCCGGAAGACCTGACCGAGCACGAATGCCTCGGGTATGCCTACTGGCCGCGCCCCGCGGAGGACGAGTGGAGCTTCGTCGGGGACGGCAGCAAGCGCACCGTCCGCGTCCGCAGCCGTCTGCAGGTGAACGACAGCAGGGCGCTGATGGCGGCGGCGATCGACGGCTACGGCATCGTCATGGGTCCGGAGGACGTCCTGCGGGATGCCCTGATCTCGGGGCAGCTGGTCCGGATCCTGACCGACTTCACCGCGCCGTCGCGTCCGATGCACCTCCTTTACGTCGGCGACCGCAGGCAGACGCCGAAGCTTCGGACCTTCATCGACAGCGCGTTGCACGCCTTCGGCTGACGCTGGATCGCTCCGTCCTATCCGGAGGCGGCCGACGCTGCGCCGTTCAGCAGGTCGAACAGGAGCTGCACCGTGGCCTGCACGCTCGCCAATCCCTTGGTGTCGCTGGCGCGACCCCCGATGTGCAGGTCAATGGCGCCGTGCAGGGCGGCGTAGATCAGCCCGGTCAGCTCGACAGGATCGACGCGCGGCAGATGACGGCTCTGTTGGCAACGCGCAACGATGCGGCTGAAGGCCGTGAACGCGCCGAACGCGGTCTGCCTGAGCGACGCCTCCGCCACGAGGTCGGGATCGCTGAACAGCAGCCGGTACCGTGCCCTGTGGTCGAGGGCGTAGGCGATCAAGGCATCCGACGCGCCCCGCAGCGCCGCCGCCGCATCGTGATGGGCCTCGTCCTGCGCCTCGAAGGCCTGCCTCAACAGCGTGAAGTCGCGTTCGGCGACGGCTGCCAGCAGCGCGCTGCGACCGCTGAAGTGCCGATAGGGCGCATTGTGCGACACGCCGACCTGCTCGGCGACCGCACGGAGCGTCACCGCATCCTGGCCACCACCGTCGAGCAGCCGCGAGGCCGCGGACACGAGCTGCTGTTTGGTCGTTTCCCTCATGCCTCGTCCCTGATGAGGTTGACAATGTCAACGATCGCGCTACGTTGACATTGTCAACAGGAAACGCATCATGCGCAACGTCGTGGTCACGGGTGTATCGACCGGCATCGGGCGCGGCGCGGCCAACGTCCTCGCCGCGCAAGGATGGCACGTGTTCGGCAGCGTGCGGAAGGAGGCCGACGCGCATGCGCTCAAGCGGGAGCTGAACGAGCGCTTCACGCCCCTCGTCTTCGACGTCGAGGATGACGACGCCGTGGTCGCGGCGGCCGGGCAGGTGCGCGAGCGCCTCGGGGGCCGCACGCTGGATGGCTTGGTCAACAATGCCGGCAGCTCGTTCAGCGATCCGCTGCTCGTGCAAAGCGTCGCTGACTTCCGCCGGCAGGTCGGCGTCAACCTCGTTGGCATGTTCGCCGTGACCCGGGCCTTCGCACCCCTGCTCGGCGCCGACCGCTCGCTCACGGGAGCGCCGGGCCGGATCGTCAACATCAGCTCGGTCGGCGGTCGCATGGGGGCGCCCTTCCTCGGCGCCTATGCCGCCGCCAAGCACGGCGTCGAGGGCTTCTCCGAAAGCCTCAGGCGCGAGCTGCAACTCATCGGCATCGAGGTCGTCATCGTCGCCCCCGGCTCGGTCGCGACCGCGATCTGGGACAAGGCCGAGGCGCTGCCTCTGGCGCATGTCGCGGGCACGATCTGGGACGAGCCGTACCGGGCCTTCATCGGCTGGATGGTCAAGAACGGGCGCGAGGGACTGACGCCGGAGCAGGTCGGAGAGGTGATCGCCACCGCGCTGACCACCGCCAAGCCGAAGACGCGATACGAGGTCGTCAAGGGCAGGTTCGCCAACGCGACGCTCCCCTCCCTCCTGCCGCGCCGCGCCGTCGATCGCCTGATCGGCCGGCAGATCGGGTTGCTGCCGAAACGGGCTTGATGCCATGCCAGCTGGGAAGGCCTGAACGAGCGTCCGGTCTCGGCAGCTTCGTTCGTGCTCGGCAAGGGCGGTCATCGGCGTGCAGCGATCGAACCAGCGGCGTGCCGATGTCTCCCCTTCCGACATCCGCGAGGATCGCCCGCCTTCGCGAGGTTGGCGTTGAAACTCCCTTCGCGAAGGCAAGCCGATCGAGCTGACGCTCTAAATCTATCCCGCGAGCACAGCCTGCCGCGCGACCGGCGCGGGCTGCGGCCGGATCGCCGCCGCCGGTTCGGCGCCGAGGAACTCCAGAAGCTGCGCGAGCATCCGGTCCGAGGCTGCCGTCGCGGTGAAGTTGTGGTCGGCGTCGGGGACGATGGCGACAGCCGCGCCGGGCAGGCGCAGGTCGCATCCGCCCTCGCCGAAGAAGTGCCGCAGCTCCTCCAGCCCGGGATCGCCGGCGGAGTACACCAGCGCCACC
>CALMRL010000483.1 GCA_937873345.1 uncultured Beijerinckiaceae bacterium
CCATCCCTCTCGCCCGCCGCGGCGGCAGCGCCCGATACGGTCCACGTGCCCGTCGAAGCGTCGCTGCCGGTGCTGCGGGTCATCGACGAAACGTCGGGCGCGCAGGAGCGCTCGCAGGTGATCGCGGCCGACGGCATCGTGGTCTCCACGGTGCACCGCATCGCGCCGTTGAACGGCCAGCAGAAGCTCACGCAGCCCGATGTCGGCATCGTCGAGGCCGGCGCCGGCGCGGACGAGTTCGGCGACCGCATCGAGCGGGCGCGGTCCGGCCTCGCCCGCGACATCGACGCCCTGACGATGCCACTGCATTTCCTCGGCGCCTCGTCGATCGAGGACGGCATGGCGGGCGGCAGGGGGATCAGCATCGAGACCGTGCTGAACGAGCGCGTGCTTACCGTGTCGATCGACAATCGCGGACCCGACCGGCAGGGTCCGCCGCCGATCTTCGCCGTGACGCTCGCCGACGGCCGGCCCCTGCCGGAGTGGCTGCACCGGAACGGCAACGGCATCCTGCACGGCAAGGTGCCGGCCGGCGTCGAGGCGATCGATCTGGCGGTGCGCTCGACGCTGCCCGACGGCACGACGCGCGAGCGGCTGGTGATGATCCGCACCGACCGCGGAACGATCATCAGCCGGCCGCCGCCGGGCGAGGGCCGGCGAATGCCGGAACGCCAGGGACTCGAACACCAATGGCCAGAGCGCCACCTCGGCCGCACGCTCGGCGAGATCGCCGCGCCGGGGACGCAGTTCGCGTCCGGGCTGCTCTCGCTGCCACGGCAAATCGGACGGCTGCTCGGCAGCCTATAAGGCCGCCCTATGCCGGATGCGTCGGGTCCACCCATCGCACCGACTCCGGCTTCTCCGCCGGCTCGATGTCGAGGTTTACCGCCACCGCTTCGCCGTCGGAGCGGACCAGCACGCATTCCAACGCCTCGTCGCGGCTGGCGTTGATCTCCTGGTGCGGCACGAAGGGCGGGACGTAGATGAAGTCTCCGGGACCGGCCTCGGCGACGAACTCCAGCCGCTCGCCCCAGCGCATCCGGACGCGGCCCTTCAGGACGTAGATGATGCTCTCCAGCGCCCCGTGGTGGTGGGCGCCGGTCTTGGCGTCGGGGTGGATCGTCACCGTGCCGGCCCAGATCTTCCGCGCCCCGACGCGGGCGAAGTCGATCGCCGCCCTGCGGTCCATCCCCGGCGTCTGCGCCGTGTTGGGATCGAGCGACCCGGAGGGAATGACGCGCACCCCGTCGTGCTTCCAGCTTTCGTGCACGCGCGTGTCGTCGCTCATGTCCGCTCCAACCCTCACCCGTGGCCGATCACCGCCCGCGAACGCGCTTGCATTTGCCGGACCGATAGCGCAATTACATGATACGGTTTCGGCTGGTCGCCCAGCCCCGCTTGCCGTCATGGCAAACTGGTTTCTCGCATTCCACGTCTCCTTCAATCATCGGGGGCGTATCGAACGCGAGGTTTCGGAGGGGTTCACTTACAAACCGGTCGTGGGATGCTTGGTGCTCCCGTAGCGTCGGCGGACTATTCGCCGGACGCCACTCACGGCGCCATCCCCGCGGTCGCAGAGTGACCGAAGCCGTTTCGGGAAGGCCCGCACCCACGGATGTACTGGGGCGGGCCGAACCGCCCCAAGGGTCAGGTATCCGCCTGGCCCTTTTCGCTTTTCGATACACCTCCGGGAGGTTCGATCCTTTGCAGGTCCTGGTACGCGACAACAACGTCGATCAAGCCCTCAAGGTCTTGAAGAAGAAGATGCAGCGCGAGGGCATCATCCGCGAGATGAAGCGTCGCCGGGCCTACGAGAAGCCGTCCGAGCAGCGAGCTCGCGAGAAGGCCGAGGCAATCCGCCGTGCTCGCAAGCTCGCCCGCAAGATGATGCAGCGCGAGGGCCTTCTGCCGGCTCCGAAGCCGCGCGTCGTGCCGGGGCGTCCCGCGCGTCCCTGAGCGGTCGTTCCGCCATCGTCGTGCCATGCCTTGCGCTTGCCATGGCGCGGTGGTGAACTCCTCCTGTCCTTCCTGACGGACACGAGGCACCGATGGCGGCAAGGGGGCTTGGAGACCGCCTCGCGCTGACCTCGGCGCGGCCTCGCACGCTCGCGATGCTGGCGCCGCTCGCGACGGCCCTCCTCGTCGTCGAGCTTCAGCGCACCGCCGACTATGTGACGCTCGGCTTCATCGACGACCGCCAGGCGTTGCGCTCTCCCCTCGCCCATGCCCTGTTCCAGGGGCAGATCGCCGTGTTCTGCGTGGCGCCGGTGATGGCCGGCGTGCTCATCGACCTTTACGGCGTGCGCCGCACGGTCGCCGTGACGATGATCGGCTGGTGCGGCCTCGTCTCGCTCGGCGTCTCGCTCGTGATGCCGCTGCCCTACCGCCTCGGCGCGCCGCTCGCCGACGAGATGGTGCCGGGCTTCATCCTCTGCTCTGCGCTCGTCGCCATCGTGCGCGCCCTCGACCCGGGGCGGCGGGGCGTCGCCGCGATGATCGTCCTGCTGCTGTTCTACGCCGCGCGCGGCCGGCCGCATCTCGCGACCGCCATTATCCGCTCGGTCGCCACGGGTTGGCAGGAGACGATGTTCCTACTCGTCGCCGTCGGCGCCTTCGCCGCCACGCTGTGGCTCGCGATCGCCGCGGGAACGGTGCTTTGCGGCGCTCTCGCCTTCGCCGCGCTCGATCCGCCGAGCCTCGATGCGCTGGCC
>CALMRL010000484.1 GCA_937873345.1 uncultured Beijerinckiaceae bacterium
CGCCGGGGGACGACAGGCCGGCGGAGTCGGCGAGGCTCAAGTCGATGACGTCGTAGCGCTTCGCCGTGTGGGCGAGGAACAGCCGGCCCTCGTGGTCGACGACGTCGAGGTTGGGCCTGGCGAGGATGTCGCCGGTGAAGCTCTTCAGGGTCGGGTCAGTGCGGAAGGCGGTGAGGATCGCCGGGTTCCCCTCGGCGACCGTGACGTGGCGTGAGCGGTTCAAGGCCACCGCGGTCGAGATGCCGCCGCCGAACTGCACGACGAAGGTCGAGGGATCGCGCTTGACGACGTAGGGGTAGATCATCGGCAGATAGCGGAAGTAGTCGGTCTCGCCAGCCGGCAGGTCGCGCAGGATGCCGGCCGGCCCTTCCCCGTCGACGTAGAGACCGAGATAGGCGTTGGCCGGCATCGTCTTCAGGTTGAAGGCGGCGTTGTCCGACAAGCCTG
This sequence comes from uncultured Beijerinckiaceae bacterium, assembly GCA_937873345.1. Lineage (GTDB taxonomy): Bacteria > Pseudomonadota > Alphaproteobacteria > Rhizobiales > Beijerinckiaceae > RH-AL1. The sequence goes on from CALMRL010000484.1 coordinate 448, forward strand.
GCGCGAAGTGCAGGTAGGACGAGGCGTAGACTTCCACGAAGCCGAAGGGCGTGTCGCGGGCATAGACGCGCTTGGCGTCCGGGAACTTCCGCGCGTAGGCCACGCCCTTGTAGTCGGAGATGGCGAGCGTGGTCAGCCCGAGCGCGCCGGGCAGTATGAGGTGCGCGGCGACGGTGAGCGCCGCGACGAGCGCGAAGGCGATGCCCATGCGGGCCGCGCTGCCGATGCCGGCGCACCAGCCGAGGCTGCCGATCGCCCACAGCGCCAGCGGCGCCATGATCAGGTCGCCCGGCGAGAGCGCGTACATCGCGGCGAAGACGACGAGCCCGCATAGCCCCGAGCCCGCGAGGTCGGCGAAATACACGCGGTTGAACGAGGTGCCCGCGCGCAAGAACACCGTGCCGAGGAAGGTGGCGCCGGCGAGGAAGGGCAGGAGGTAGAGGCCAAAGTTCGCCGCGAGGCGCCATTTCTGCGCCGGATCGGAGACGATGAAAATGGCGTTGAAGGGCAGCTGCTGGGCCACGAGGTTGGCGGCGACCGCCAGCGGCCCCAGCGCCATCAGCGAGCCGGCGGCGACCCCGCGCCAGTGCCGCTCGAACCAGGGTCGAGCCACGCACATCACCGCCGCCGTGAGGCCGAAGCCGAGCATGGCGAGCGACACCACGAGCGAGCCGAAATGCGCCCAGGAGCCGATCTGGAACACCCGCATGATCGCGATCTGCAAGGCGATCACCGAGCCGGCGACGAGGCCGACCGCGCCGTAGACGAGCAGGGTGCCGCGGCGGGGCGCGCCGGCGTCGGCGATGAGGGTCAAGGATCGGCTCCGGCGGCGGCCCAGGGCAAGTCGGCTGCTTGGAGGGGGTCGTGGTCTTTTGATGTCGCGGGCCTCGGTCGTCATCGCGAGCGAAGCAACCGAGGAGCCGCCGGGAACGCCTCGGCGGGAGCGGGCCCTGCTGCCACTCCCTGGATTGCTTCGCCTGCAGCTCGCCATGACGGGCGTTACGGCCCCGGCGTCTTCACAAGCCCGGCGTCTTGGCCGCCGCCAGGATGGCGCCGAGCCGATCGGGCGTGCCTGCCTGCAGCAGCACGGCGAAGCCCTCGCCGGGGTCGCGCAGGGCGAGCAGGTCGAGGCGGGCCGCGCTGCCGTCCCACTCGCCGACCCGGCCGATCGCCCGCACGGCGTTGGTGTAGGTGAGGCTGCGCCCTGAGTTGCCGCCGCGGTCGACGCTGACGGTCACGGAGCGGGCGACGCGCAGCACGTAGATGCCGACCGGTCTGCCCGAAAGGTCGGGCGGCAGCGCGGCCGCGCCGATCGCGATCGCCAGCCGGCCATCGCTCTCGGTGAGCGCAAGGGGCACGTCGAGGGGCAGGCCTCTCGCCGCCGCGCCGGCGATGGCCGGGCCGTCGGCGCCCGGCTCGGCTTGTGTCCCGTCGACGATCGCCTGCGGCGTGTAGGCGAGACCATCGCCGCGCGCCGCGGCATAGCCGTGCTGGCGCTGCGTGAAGGCGGGCTTGGCCAGCGTGTCGG
>CALMRL010000485.1 GCA_937873345.1 uncultured Beijerinckiaceae bacterium
CCTCCCATCGTGCGTGGTCCACGTACCACCACACAGCGGGACCAAACATCTAGCCGGCGTACGAAGAGGTGTTCGGGCTGCTGTGACATGGCCGCGCCTCGCCATGGCGTCCCCGCTCGCCGGACCGGGATTTCTTGCGCCAGGACGATCGTCAGCCCGTGGTATCGCCCTCGGGATCGTCGTCGTCGTCGCCGCCTATCGACGCGCGCAGGCCCGTCCAGCGCTTCACCGCCTCGTGGGCGCCAAGCAGGGCCAGCGCGAGCACGAAGGGCACGAGGTAGTAGATGATGCGGAACATCAGCAGCGCGGCGAACAGCGAGGCTTGCGAATGCGCCGGCACCGTCTTCAGCATCGTCGCCTCGAAGACGCCGATGCCGCCCGGCGCGTTGGACGCGATGCCGAGCAGCGAGCCGAAGACATAGACGGCGACGAAGGTGATGTAGTCGATGGCGCGCGGCGGCGCGAGCAGCGCGTAGAGCGTCGCGGCGGCGGCGCAAAGGTCGACGAAGCCGAGCAGGAGTTGCCCGGCGGTCAGGCGGAAGCCCGGCAGCTCCAGCTTGAAGCCCTGGATGGTGGCGCGCCGCCTTCCGCGCGCGGTCCAGACGAGGTAGCCGACGAGCACGGCGATCACCGCGGCGCCGATCGCCCGGTTAAGGAAGGGGTCGAGGTGGTCGAGGTGGGCGATGCCGGCGCCGCGCACCAGGAAGCCGAGACCGATGATCAGCACCATCCCGAGCCAGAAGGTGAGCCCGGCGATGACGGTGAGGCTCGCCACCTTGCCGGCCGACAGGCCTCTGGTGGCGTAGATCCAGTAGCGCACCGTCCCCGCGGTGATGATGGGGAAGCCGAGCGTGAAGGAGATCGCGTAGCTGGTGAACGAGGCGAGCGCGGCGATGCGGTAGGGCACGTGCAGCTTCAGCTGGCGAAGCGCCAGCGCGTCGTAGCCGGTGAGCGCCAGGAACGACACGGCGGTGAACAGGAACGCCAAGGCGATGCGCTCGCCCGAGGTCTCGGCGACGGCGGCGCGCAGCTCGCCGACGTCGATGTGCATGAAGGTGCGCGCCAGCACGAAGACCGCGAGGCCGAGCATGCCGAACGACAGGACGTAGGCGGCGATGCGGGCGAGGCGACGACGCACGGCGGCCTTGTCGCCGACCGCGTCGGGAATCACGGCGTCGGCGACGCGCACGGCGAGCGCGTCCGCGGCACCGTCGGTCTCGGCGGCGCGCGCGCGGCAGACCGGCTCGCCGCGAGCCTCGTCGTCACGGGTCGGCTCGCCGTCGCTGCCGGTCTGTCGGGCCGTTGCGCCTTCCAAGATCAGATCGAGCCCATCTCACATGCGGCGGCGACGCCGTCCGCCCCGCCTGGTTGCTCGTGCCTGATCCCTCATGCCCGGCCCCCTGCATCCCACTCTCGTCGTCCGGCCGGGCGCCGACCCGCTCACGTCAGCTTGCGGACCAGCGCCTCGTAGAGCGGGTTGGCGGGCGTGAACACGTAATCCATCGCCGCGACCGTCACGTGCTCGGCGCCCTTGGCAACGAGCCAGTCGGCGAGCGGCGCGACCTTGTCCTTCGGGCAGACAAGCGTCAAGCGACCTCGGGCGTTTTCCGAGCGCATCGTCGCCTCGAACTGCGGCGCCGCCTCGGCCGCCAGCTCGCGGCCGCTTCGGCGATGCGTCGCGTCCTCCGCCGTTCGGGGGAACTGCGCGACGACGTCCCGGGTCAGCCGCGCCGCCTCCTCGGCGCTGATGCGGGCGAGCAGCCGGCGCGCCGTCTCGCGCGCGGCCTCGTTCCACTCCGCCCTCAGCGAGGCCACGAGGTTCGCCTCCGAGCGCAGCATCACGCCGTCGTCGAGCACCTTGAGCGCGTTGGCCCTGAGCGTCGCGCCGGTGGTGGTGATGTCGACGATCAGCTCCGCCTGCCCCGCCGCCGGCGCGCCCTCGGTGGCGCCGAGACTCTCCACGATGCGGTAATCGGCGACGTGGTTGCCGGCGAAGAAGCGGCGGGTCAGGTTGACGTATTTGGTGGCCACCCGCATTCGCTCGCCGCGCCGGGTGCGGTAGGCCGCCGCGACGTCCTCGAGATCGGCCATGGTGCGCACGTCGATCCACGCCTGCGGCACGGCGACGACCACCTTGGCGGCGCCGAAGCCGAGCGGCGTCAGCAGCGCCAGGCGCGCGTCGGCGTCGTCCAGCGTTTCGCGGACGAGGTCCTCGCCGGTGATGCCGAGATGCGCCTGGCCCGACGCCAGCAGGCCGACGATCTCGCTGGCGGACACGAAGGCGACGTCGACGCCCTCCATCCCGTCGAGCGTGCCGCGGTAGTCGCGGGCGCCGCGCCCCTGCATCAACGTCAGGCCGGCGCGGCTGAAGAAGGCGGCGGCATTCTCCTGGAGGCGGCCCTTGGAGGGGACGGCGAGAACGAAGCTCATGCTGTCCTCCGCTCGGGCGCCGCGGGAGCGAGGCGGTCGACCCAGAGCGCCGCGC
>CALMRL010000486.1 GCA_937873345.1 uncultured Beijerinckiaceae bacterium
CGGACGGGAGATCACGGCTTCGGAGGCGGCGTTGCGAACGGTCATCGTGCCGAAACCGTTGACGACGATGGTGACGCCGGTGAAGTCGCGGGGCACGCCGGGGATCGCGGCGAGCTGCGCGCGCCCCTCCACGGTGGCGATGAGCGCGATGCCGCCGCGGATGCCGATCGTCACCGTGGGCGTGGCGACGGTGGTGCCGCCGCCGTGGCTGATGTCCCCGCCGACGAAGCGCAGGAAGCCCTTGTTCAGCTTCGCCCGCATCGATCCCGCCTCGCCCGGGCGATAAACGAACTCGTCGATCACCACCTCGCTGCTCTCGCCGATGTTCAGCGTGCTGCGGTCGAGGAAGGTGACCTGCGCCGAGCCGCCGCGCCGCGTCGCGATGCGATCCTTGAAGAAGACGTCGTCGCCGGGCTTCAGCACGCGCTGCGATCCCGCCGGCGCCCGCCCGGTCGGCGACGCGTTCGCCGCACCGACCGCCCCGACGACCTCCGTCGCCGAAGCCGCGGGTATGGGGCCGAGCGCCAGCAGCAGGCCGAGTACGAGCCGCCCCGGCGCGGCGACGGTGTTCGCGAACTGCTCGACCATCAGAATCGGATCCTCGGGCCACTCAGGAAGGAGAAATTATGGAGGCGATCGTTGGGAATGCTGGACGACACCGCGGCGTACTGCACGTTGGTGACGAGATCGAAGCGGCCGTTCAGCGGCGTGTCGAGGACGAAGCCGACCTGCACCTCGCCGTCGCGGCGCGTGGTAGCGGCGTCGATGTAGGGGTTCGGCCCGTCGAACTGCGTCTGCAGCAGCTTGAGATAGGGGGATACGGTCCAGGGCTGCGCAGCGAAGGGCAGCGGTCCCGGCACCTGGGCGACCACGGCCAGTTCCTCAGCGGTGCTGTTGAACGACTGGTAGTCGAACGCTGCCGTCTCGCGCGTGTAGCAGACGCGCCCGACGAGGCTCAGCCAGGGCTTGAGGGTGGCCGTGCCGGCGAGCGACACCGTCGCCGTGGCGCCGGAGTTCAGGCTGGAGAACACCGACACGTTCGAGAAGGAGACGCCGCGCACCTCGGCGCCGGGCTGCAGCAGCAGCGCCGGCGTCACCGGCATGTCCGCGATGACGCCGGCACCGCCGGAGCCGAGATAGCGCTGACCCGCGAGGAAGACCTGTCCCCCGGCGGCGTAGGGCTTGACGCTCCAGCCGGGCAGGCCGCCCGGAGACAGGAAGAAGCGCGGTCCCACCGTGACGTCGTAGAGGCCGACGTCGAGGTCGGTGAAGCGGAACTGCTCCGTGGCGTAGCCGGCGATCCGCGCTTCCAGGACGTCGCCGCGCTGGTTGCCGAGATCGTAGTCGTAGCCGATTTGCGCCAGCTCGAAGCCGTTGCCGTCGGCGCCGCGGTCGTGCGGGTGGGTCAGGACGTAGTCCTGGCTCGACAGGCGCAGGATGTTGCTGTCGGGATTGAACGCCGCGTTGGATTGGGCGCGCAGGCCGGCCTGCAGCGTGCCGAACAGGCGGCGTCCCGCGACGGCCTCGTTCGCCGCCGGCGCCACTTCGGCGACCTTGGCGCGCAACGCCGGGTCGAGGCCCTCGCCGATCGAAGCGGCATCGAAGTACTGCTTCGCCATCTGCTGCGAGGACAGCTGCGCGTAAAGCAGCCCCAGTTGCGCCTCGATCGCCTTATCATCGGGCATGTAATAGAGGACGCGTTCGAGCGCGCCGATCGCACCCTCGTAGTCGCGCGCGGCGACGCAAGCCCGGGCGTAGGCGAGGGCGAGCGGCACGTCGGTCGGGTGCTTCAGGCTGCGGCGGAACAGGGCATCGCGCGCCGCGAGATCGCTGCTCGCGGGAGCAGCGGTGACGAGGGGCGCGTCGGCGGTGACGGCTGCGGCTGCGGCTGCGGCTGCCGCTGAACATGTCGCGGCGAGGGCCGCCGCGGCGATTGCGGAAAGGCGCAGCCCGCGTCGCAGCATCGTGAGAAGGTCGACGTTTCGATGGAGTGCCATTGCCGCTCTTTCCGCAGCGGCAACAATCGACGAACGTGGTTAAGAATGCCCTCACTCGCGCGCAGACGCCGTGCGACATTCGACTGCGCCGGCGGCTTGAAGACAGTCTGCGGAGCCGGGTGATGGTAGGGAACACGGCCGACTGTGCCGCAGGCTCGTCGCCGGTCGCCAAGGCTGAGCAGGTTTCGCAAAAGTGCCCCGCGGTTCCGCGATAGAAGCCTGCGGCGTACCCTCAGCCTCGCGGAACGCGCCCCTCTTCGGCCGGGCAGCGACCGGCGCACCGGCGGAGTGAGGCGCAGGCGGAGTTTGGCCCGGGCGATCGGGTTCGTCAGTTGCTTGACAGCGCATCCCGCTCGCCATTGCGAAGGCATGAGGGTTCGAGTTCGATGAGCGCGTCGATGCCAGCGGGGCCATGAAGCAGGCCACGTCGCTGCCGATTTCCTCGGCGAGATGTGCGAGGGAGCGGGCGTTACGGCGCCATGCCCGAGCGCAGCAAGCGGGTCTGGTAATCCATGGCGGCGGTGCCGAGGTCGAGGGCGTTGTCGACCATCTCGCGCAGCAGGGAGATGGCACTTGGCGGCCGCGCGATGAGATGGCCCGTCACCTCGTTGCGCTCGAAGGCGAGATCGCTCTCGAACTTGCGAGCCAACGCCAGCATCGCCCGGTTATGCCGCAGGCAGAAGATCGTCAGCTCGCCGACACGCCGATTGCGAGCGGCGAGCACGATGTGGCCCATCACTTCGGTGCCGATGCCGCGCCGCCGCCACGGCAGCTCGACGGAGAAGGCTGCCTCGCCGTCGCGGCGCGGCGGTCGCGTCCTCGACTGGAAGACGCGCAACTCCGCGGCGCCGCGGATCACGTGATCCTCGAAATAGCCATAGACCAGCGAGCCGGGCTTGAAGCAAAGCTCGGCATAGTCGCGAAGGTACTCGTCCGACACCTGCAGACCGAACCGGTCGTAGCGCGTCGCCGGATCGAGCCGGATCAGATGCTCCTCGAAGGCCCGGCGGTCGGGCTTGTAGAGCCGTCTGACGGCATGGGTATGAAAAATCGGCTCAACCATCGCTCCGCCTCCGATCCGTCCTCTAGCCGTCCGGCGACCCGCTCGCCCCCCTTCCGCCTCCCCTGTCCTCCAAAATCTATATCGTATGGGGGAGGCACAGGGACAACGAAGCCGCGACGCATGGCTGGCCCGCGACGACCCCGCGCCGCCTGGACGGCCGGCTCTTCAAGAGAACTGCTTCGACAGCTTGAGGCCCTGGCCCTGGTAGTTCGAGCGCAGGCCTTCTCCGTAGAGATGATGGGGGCGCTCGCTCAGGCTCTCGTACTCCAGCGTCGCGACCCTCTGGCCGTGGTCGAGCAGGAAGGGCACGTCGTGCGATCGCACCTCCAGGACGATGCGGCTGCCGGCGCCGCCGGCGGCGGCAAGGCCGAAGCCGGGATCGAGGAAGCCGGCGTAGTGCGAGCGCAATTCTCCGACCGCCGTGTCGTAGGCGACCATCTCGGCCGCCTCGTACGGTTCGACGACGACCGCCTCCGCCGAGGCGAGGATGTAGAACTCGTCCGGGTCGAGGACCAGTTCGCGCCGTCCCCGGCGCGGCACCAAGGCTTCCCAGAACGCGTCGCGCGGGTGCGTCCCGATGCCGGCCATGTCGACGAGGCCGGAGGTGCGCCGGGCGCGATAACCGACGATGCCACCGGGCTTGCCGGCCGGATCGAGGTCGACCGTGACCGGGACCAGCCTCGGGCCGGTGCCGGGATTGCCGTCGATGTCGCGGAAGCGCAACTGCGCCAGCCGGGCGCCGGCGACGGCGAGCACCGGAAAGGACCGCGGCACCACCTCGGCGTAGAGCGGGCCGTGGTAGCCGGCGGGGACGTCGTCGAAGGTGGCGCCACCATCGACGATGACGCGGACGAAGATGTCGAGGCGGCCCGACGAGGATTTCGGGTTGGCGCGCGCCTCGACGTGCCGCGGCAGGCGCAGCCCTTCCGCAAGCGGGATGATGTGGACGCAGTTGCGCTCCAGCACGGTCGGGCGCGAAAGGTCGACCTCGTGGGTCGACAGCTCCGCCAAGCGGTCGGCGACGGAGCGGCCGGGGCCCGGCAGGAAGCTCGCCGGCAGGCGGAAAGCCCTGCCGCCGAGGCGCAGGTCGAGGCTTGCCGGCTGCACTTGGTCGGGCTCGACGGCACGATCGCAGGCGACCTGCCCGGCCTCGATGGCGCCGAGAATGCGCTGGTAGGGCCAGATCAGGGACATGCTTGCGGCTCTCGCGGGCGGCGGGGATCGCGCGATGCCGGCGCGGAGGACCCCCGCGCACTCCGCCCGCGATCCTTGTCGCCGAACCCTTAATGTTTCGCCGCCGGCCTCGGTCAAACGGACGCGGGCGGACACATGGTCGTTTTCGATTTAGAGCGGTTATAAAAACTTCGCTTGACCTTAGGAATGGGCTTCACTCTTTTACGGCGGCCTGAGGAAGCACGTCCCCAACGATGGGACGAAAAGGGAGGATAGGGATGAAGCTGTTCAGTGCGGCGGTCGCCACCGCCGCGGTGCTTGTCGCCGGGAGCGCCTCGGCGCAGGACGCGACGAAGGGCAAGTCGGTGTTCAACCAGTGCAAGGCCTGCCACATGTTGGACAAGGCGCTGGTCGGCCCGCCGCTGAAGGGAGTCGTCGGGCGCAAGGCCGGTTCGGTCGAGGGCTACTCCTATTCCGCGCTGATGAAGGCGGCAGGCGAGGCTGGCCTGGTGTGGAACGATCAGGAATTGGTCGAGTACCTGAAGAATCCGACGGAGTACCTGAAGACCTACGTCTCCTCGAAAGGCAAGACGGCCAGCGGCGCCAGCAAGATGGTGTTCATGCTGGCGAGCGAGGACCAGCGCAAGAACGTGGTCGCCTACCTCGACGAGCAGAAGTAGCCGCGTTTATACCCCGTTGCACGATCGCGAAACGGGCTCCGAGGCCCGTTTTGTTTTGCAGGCAGGCCGAATAGCCGCCGATTCGCCATCTTGCGATCGGCACATGGCGTCCGGTCCCTTCAGAGTCCGCGTCCGTGACCGCCGCTTCCCGCTTTCTGCCAGCAGCCTTTGCCGCCGCTTTCCTCTGCCAAGCGGCCTTCGCCGCCGAGGTCGGCCCGCCGATGCTCGACATCAGCAGGCAATGCGACGTGCAGAGCCGGCACAACGCCACGGCGATGAGCGAATGCATCGTCGCCGAATCCGAGGCGCGCGCAGAACTCCTGCAGAACTGGTCGAAGTATTCTGAGGGCGATGCCGAGAAGTGCATCAAGCTCGGCCGCAAGGCGAAGCGCCTGCCCTACTCCGCAATGGCGAGATGCCTGACGGCGGACGCCGCTCCCGTTCCGGCAGCACACAAGCCGCAGTAGGACCGACTGCTAACCCCTTGTAGCCCGCAGGAAGCGGCAAAGTCTCACGCTTCGCCGCCGGTCGAGCCGATGTCTGGTCCTGCGCCTACGCCCTGGCCGCCTCACCGATCGTCGACGGCGAGCGGTCGACGCGGGAGTAGAGCGTATAGCGCTTGTCGAACAGGAAGGTCAGCCAAAGCGCGAACCAGGAGGGATGCGCCTTCAGCGTGTCGTAGAACTCTGGAGCGGCGCGACGCAGCATCGGCAGGCGGCGCCAGGGGATGTCGGGGAAGTCGTGGTGCTCGTTGTGGTAGCCGATGTTGAGCGCGACGAGGTTCAGGGGGCCGTAATAGTCGAAGGTCTCCTGCTCGGGGTCGAGCGTGAAGTGCTCCTGGATCCAGCGGGCGCCGAGCGGATGCAGGCCGACCGAGAACCAGAACGAGAAGAACAGATAGAACAGGCCGTTCGCACCGCAGAACCATAGGATCGCGAGATCGAAGGCGATCACCGCAGCCGCATTGTAGACGGTCCAACGATTACGCATCGGCACCGTGCCCTTCAGCCGCTCCAGGCGGGTGAGCTGGAACAGGGCGAAGAAGAACAGCCAGCCGGCCTTCATGTACCATTTGTTGCCGACGAGATCGGCCTCCCAGCGGCTCGGCAGGTCGGCGTCGAAGTCATAATCGCCGAGGTGGCTGTGATGCTTCACGTGGTAGCAGCGGAAGCCCATGCCGGTCGGCACGGTGTTCGGCAGGTCGGCGAGGATCACCGTCAGCTTGTTCAGCACGACGTTCTTGAAGACGAGGTTGTGCGTGCCGTCGTGGATGACGACGAACATCGCGTGGTTGGCGAAGGCGCCAATGCACCAGGCGGCGATCAGCGCCGCCCACCAGCGCCCGAAGCCGAGATGGCCCATCCAGCCGGCCATGCCGACCTGGCCCAGCACCACGGCAGCGCAGATCACGAAGGTCCAGCGGTCCCGGCCCATCAGCGCCTTGACCTGCGGATGGGCGCGCAGGATCGCCATGCGACGGATCGGGTGCGGACGCTTCAACTCCGCAGGCATGAAGCCGCGGCGGAAGGTCGAAGCCGACTTCGCCCGCGTGGTGCGGCCGAGGTCGAGGGCGTGGGTCATAGCGGCGTCCTTTCAGGCGGCGAGCTGCTTCTCGTAAATGCGGTGGACCTTATCGATCTCGGCACCCGACAGCTCGATCGGGCGTCGCATGGCTGCGTTGTTCTCGAGAACCCAGCCGAACTCGATGTGCTCGATGGCGAAGCCGCGCCCGCGGCGGCGCAGCTCCTCAATGAAGGCCAGCGTGATGACACCGCCGATCGCCTTGCGCTGCAAGGCCTTGCGGATGCCGAACAGCAGCAGCCGCCCGGACTTGAACGAGTGATTGCGCACCCGCGAGATCACGCGCGGCAGGTTGAAGGGTAACAGCCGCCCGTCCATGTCGACGAGGATCTCGTGCAAATTGGGCAGCACGATGCCGAAGGACTGCGCCTCGCCGTCGAGCTCGACGATGAAGCCGGCTTCGGGCGGGGTGACGTATTTCAAGCCGTCCGCGATCGACATGAACTCGTCCAGCGTGAAAGGCACGTAGCCCCAATTCGACGACCAGGCATCGTTGAAGATGCTCATGATGATCGCCGCCTCGCTCTTGAGGTTCTTCAGGTCGAGCGTGCGAATCTTGAGGCGGTCCTTCCACTCCGGTCGGGCGAGGATCGAACCCTTGCTTTCGAGGTCGGAGGCGCGGACGGAGTAGCGGTAGGAGATGAGGTCCTGCGCCTTGGCGTAGCCGCAGGCCTCTACGTGCGCCGGCAGGTAGGCCGGCGTCCACGGCATGAAGATCATCGGCAGGGCGTGGAAGCCGTCGACGAGCATGCCGGGCTCGGCATTGATCGACGGCGAGAACGGCCCGTGGATCACCCTTTCCGGCAGGTGCGCCGAGCGCTCGGCGAGCCAAGCCTCAGCCGCCGCCGTCAGGGCCGCGACCACCTCGCGATCGTCGATCGCGTCGAGCGCGCCGAACTGCGCCGGCGATGCCTCCACCGGCACGACGCCGGGATGATAGACCTGCGCGAAGATGCGGCCGACGGCGCGGCCGTCCCGCCGAGCGAGAAAACCCTGCGAGTCGACCTGCTTGAAGTGCGGGTTGAAGCGCTTGGCGAAGCTCGACCAGCGTTCCGCGTCGAGCGGGGCGGAGAACCCCTCCATGCCCTTGTAGATCTGTCGGGGCAACCGGCAGAAGGCGAGGAAGCTGCCGAGGCCCTTGACCGGAACGATGTCGACGGGCACCCGCCCGCCCTCAGGCCGCCGCCTGGCTCAAGGCCTCGGCGGCAGGCACCTGCATCCTGGCCGCGCGGCCGAGGATCGCTTCCTCCATCGCCGCCTCGTCCATGATCGGCTCTTCCATCATCGGCTCATCGAGCAGGGAGGCGGGCGTCAGGGCCGCCTTCATCAGCTCAACCATCACCGTCTCGTCGTACTGCTCGCGAAAGGCGACGAGACACTCGATCACGGCGTGGATCTCGCCCTCGGAGTGCGACGTCGACAGGAAGAAGCGCAGCCGCGGCTGGTCGCGGGGCACACCGACCTGGATGATCGGCGGCACGTAGAAGCCGTGGGCATCGAGGAAGCGCGAGGCCGCCAGCGTCTCATAGCTGTCGCGGAACAGGATCGGCACCACGCCGCGGCCGATCGCCGGGCCGGTGTCGAGACCGGCGGCCCGCGCCAGCGCGACGAACAGCTCGCCGTTGCGGACCAGCCGGTCGAGGCGCCAGCTCTCCTCCTGCGCCAGTTCCAGCGAGCGCAGCGCCGCCGCCGAGATCACGGGCGACAGGCCGACGGAGTAGACGAAGCCCGGCAGGGTGTGGCGGAACCAGTTGATGACGGCTGCGCGGGCGCAGATGAAGCCGCCGCAGGTGGCGAAGGACTTCGACAGGGTGCCAACGATCAGGTCGACGTCGTTGGGATCGACGCCGCTGTATTCGCAAAGGCCGCGGCCGGTGCGGCCCAGCACGCCGATCGAGTGCGCCTCGTCCAGCATCAGCCAGGTGTCGTGCTTCTTCTTCAAGGCCACCAGCCGCGCGAGGTCGACGACGTCGCCGTCCATCGAGAACAGGCTCTCGGCCATGATCAGCGCGTGGCGGTAGGCCGGGCGGTGCTCGGCCATCAGCTCGTCGAGGTGGTCGAGGTCGTTGTGGCGGAAGAAGATCACCTCGGAGCCGCTGCTCTTGCAGCCGGCGATGATGCTGTTGTGGCTGAGATCATCGAGGAAGATGACGCCGCGCGAGCCCATCAGATGCGCGATCACCGTGACGTTGGTGAGGTAGCCCGAAACGAGGGTCATCACCTCTTCGACGCCGACGAACTCGGCGAGCGCGCGCTCAAGGTCCTTGTGGCTGTCGCGCTCCCCGCCGACCAGCCGCGAGGCCAGCGCCCCGACGCCGACGCCCTCGATCGCCTCCGCCGCCGCGTCCTTGACGCCCTGGTGCGTGGACAGACCGAGGTAATCGTAGTTCGCGAAGGAGACGAAGCGGCGACCGGCGGCCTCGGCGTCGCGGCGGGCCTTGTCGACGGGCACGAAGAACGGGTTGTGCCGGGTCAGGTAGCTGCCGCCGGCGAGGCGGTAGCGCTTCTCGGCGAAGTCGGCCAGGCTCTTCTGCTTCTTCACGGTCATCCGCAATCTTGTTGAGTTACCGGGGGTGGCGGCGGCTTTCAGTCTGCCTTGAGGGATGACACCCGACCGAAACCCCAACAAGAGCAGGAAAGACACGCCTCGCCGATGGCAGCGGGACAACGAGAGCGGAAAAGCGATCGTACAGCTTTTACAACGGGTTAAAGAGTTATCAATTCGCGTTACAGCCTGTTACACGGAACCTCGCGGAGAGCCGGCGGGGTCGCGGCCGTTCAGCAAGTCTCGATCGTCGAGGAAGCGGCGCACCGCCTCGCTGTCCGGCAGCGAGGGAATGGCGCCGCGCCCGGTCGTCGTCAGTGCGCCCGCCGCGGCGGCGAAGCGCACGGCCCGCTCGAGCGGCTCGCCGGCACGGAACAGGGCCTCGCCGTCCCGGACCAGCGCCGCGACCAGGGCAGCGGCGAAGCCGTCACCGGCGCCGGTGGTGTCGACCGCCTCGACGGCGAAGCCGCGCTGGTCGCCCTCTGCCTCGGCGGTGAGCCAGATGACGCCCTTGGCGCCGCGCGTCACCGCCATCAAGCGCAGGCCTGGGTGCCACAGCGCCCGTGCCCCCTCGACCAGGTCGCAGCCGCCGGCCAGGAACTCGACCTCGTCGTCGCTGATCTTGACGACGTTCGCCAGAGCGATGCCGAGGCGCATCGCATCCGCTGCGACGCCGGCGTCGGGCCAAAGGGCGAGCCGCAGGTTGGGATCGAAGGAGACGAGGACGCCGCTCTCCCTGGCGATCTCGATCGCCCGCAGCGTCGCGGAGCGCATCGGTTCGACGGCGAGCGAGATCGAGCCGACGTGCAGTACCCTGGCCGCGCACACCATCGACTCGTCGATGTCGCCGGGCGCGAAGGTCGTATGCGCGGCGGGGTGACCGTAGAAGACGAAGTCGCGCTCGCCGTCAGCGGCGAGCGACACGGCGGCGAGCGCGGTCGGCGCCTCGCGCGTCGTGAGCAGGCCCGACACGTCGACGCCCTCGACCGCCAGCGTGTCGGCGAGGAAGCGGCCGAAGCC
>CALMRL010000487.1 GCA_937873345.1 uncultured Beijerinckiaceae bacterium
GCGCCCGACCTCGCGGCAGCCGCCGCGGCGGGGCCGGCCTCCACCGCCGCCTACGGCGCCCGCTGCATCGGCGCGGCCTACGACGACACCTCCGCTTTCCAGGCCGCCATCGACACCGGCCACACCGTCTACGCCCCGGCGATGGGCGGGCACTGCCACGTGACTCGCCCCCTGGTGATGAAGACGCCCGGCCAGCTTCTTTACGGCGACGGCCGCGCGCGCACGGTTGTCGAGGTGCAGCCGGGCTTCGCGGGAGACGGCGTGTTCGTCGCGAAGACCGGCGAACCGGGTCCGGTATGGCGCGACTTCTCGGTGAGTTTCACTCAGCCCGACACGGACGACCGCGCCAAGCTCACCCGCTACCCGCCGGCCTTCTCCGCCGTGAACACGCCCCGCTTCCAGATGGAACACATGGGCTGCTATCTCGCCACGGTGTGCGTCGACATGAAGGGCAACAGCGGCGGCGCAACGATCGCGGACCTGCAGTTCGACGCGTTCGAGGTGGGCATCGACATCGATGGGTCGTTGGACACGGTGCGGGTGACGGACCCGCATTGGTGGCCGTTCGGCTTAAGCGTAAAGCAGCAATCCTTGTTCTTCGATCAAGGGAAAGCCCGCGCCATCGGCATGCGCATCGGGCGAATGGATGATTTGGTATTGAGGGGTGGCGTCTTCCTCGGAGGCATCGGCATCCTGGTTTTACCGTTGCCGGGAGCCTCGCTCTCCGGCAGCATCAGCGACACCGATTTCGATTCCGGTGCGGGGATCGAGATGAGATCGGGAACACTGCAGATTCACGGGTCCGAATTCGTCGTCGGACTTCCCAAGGCGCAAGGCATCCGGCAATTCGGCGGCGTGATCGTTGCCAGCGCGTGCTTCTTCGCAGGCGGTCCGCAGAACAACCGCTTGGTGGAACTCGCGGGAGGGTCGATCTCGATCGCCTCAAGCGAATTCAACACGAGCGATGCCGATATCACCACTCTCGCGCAGACCTCCGGCCCGAGCGCGCTCGTCGTCAGCGCTTCACAATTTCTTCGAGCGGCCAACAAGACCTACACCAAACCGACGATCGATCTCGCGGCAGGGCGTTCGATCCTCATGTCGAACTACGCCTCCGATAAGGGCACGGGCGGCGGCGTCTTCGTGCGCATTGGAAACGACAATCCTTTTAACCGCATTATGGGCAACATGGGCCCTGGATGGCCCCTCCAGCCTCCGTTGGCGCCGAAAGGTTTGTACCTCTTTAACTAGGATCCGTTACTCGACACCTGTCGCGCTCAAGGTGTTGTCGAAGTGACGGTTGCGCCAGACCTGCAATCCATCGACGGTCGCAAGGTTCTCCAGGGTCGGAGAACCATCGTGCCATTTCAAGATCGTCGGCTTCTCGTTTTCCAGGCTCCAACCTGCGCGGTGGAAGGTCGCCATGACCTGTCCATCGAGTGCCCGCGAATGCGTTCCCACAAAGACGCGTCTTACCCGTGCCGTCACCGCATCGATGCAGGTCTCGCACAATTCGCCTTCGCCGCCCAGAATATCAATTTGAAGCACGGCCCCGACATGTGCGGGGGGGCGTAGTTCCCGGAGCGCCAGGACCGGCACAGTAACCGTACGCTGCGGACGACGTCCATGGTAGTCGGCACCGTCATCGAGAGGGCGGCCGCCATACACGTCGGCAGCGTTCTCCGCCAAAGGCCATTCCGCGCTGCCTCGCTCGGGACCGATTGCAGCGTTGAAGGCGGTGAACCGGCCTTCCGGGATCTGATTGTCGCTCATATGCTGTTGCAGGAAGGCGAAGTGCCCGGCATCCCCTTCCACGCCGTAGACGTGAATGTCGTCAATGCCGCGCTGGCGCGCCGCCATGTAGGAGTTGACCATCCAGGTCCCATATCCAGCCCCACATTCAAGCATCCTGTATTTGCCACCTCGCGCGTCGAGCACGCTGCGCAGAACACCCACAAATTCGGCAGTCTCGCCCTGCAGACTTCCGGCCGGGAGCGGGTACGTTTCGACCGCGCCATCGAATTGAGGTAAGGCGGTGACAAACGAAGTGCGGTAGCGGCTACCTAGAAAGCTTGTTATAAAACCAGCGCGCCCAGGCCGGCGATCCGGCTGGAATTGTTCCAAGATCTTTTTATCTTTCTCATCATAGCCCCTGAAAATATGGTGTTCGTGTTCAACATCTTCTACGTCTCGCAAGTAAAGGCGACTTTCCTCCGACCTAGAGATATTTCGAGCGAGTTCCGCCTCGTTAGAAGCAATTCGAAGATGCGCAACTATCGCTTGATCGTTCTCGGGAGATCGGCCCAGAAGGACTCGGTACGCCCTGATGACATCTTCGCGTGCGATAGGCATTAATCTCTCCTACACCTATAGATCGACCGAACTCAAGAAGGTGCGTGTTCAACGCGGTAAAACAAAAACTCGCAGAGGGTCCCGGTCGTCAGAGAGAAACTTGCAGAATTGAGTCCAGCATATGACTTCTGATTTTATCTGTTCCTGTCATCTATTTAGAACGCCTAGCACGCGAAGGGAATATCCTCGTATCTAATGAGTAACAGCCCCTGCCGTCAACAAAATTTGTCAGGAATATGCTATGGCATTAGGAGGCAGCTATCGACCGATGTCGTATCGCTCTATTTGCATAGTCAATCTTAAGACTGATATCTGCGCAATTGAACGGATGCTTAAAAACAGCAGTCGTCATGCTGTCGCCACCCCATTTTTCTCGGAAGTAGGCCATGTTTTTTTTAAAACTCTGCTCCCATTCCGCCCTTTGCTCTGCTGACATGTTTCGAATGGTCGATGATCTCGCATGCTCTGCTAATACTCGCATGTCGGTATGAACATCCATGCCGCTTAGAAAGCCCCGACGTAGATAATCTGCGTCCTCGAAATAAGCAGGTGCAAACATCTCATCAAAGTAACCAATGCACTCAAAGGTTTCTCTCGGGACAGCACAACATGCAAACCCTTGAGGATGCACTTGCCCTGCCTGAGCGCTCTCACCTGTCTCCATACCGCGCAACGTGATATAGGCAAGCGGAGCTTTTTCGGCGAGTACTCTGGCGATCTCATCACGAAATAAAGTGTACCCATTTGGATAAAAGAAGAGATCGTCGTTCAAAAAAAGAACAGCGTCGCAGTCATCTTTCATCGCTTTGTAGACTGCGTCATTCCAGCTTTTTGCCAAGCCACGATTGTGTTTGTAACTAAAAACAATACTCTTGCGCCGCTTTCTATCTTCTAAAACTACACTCTCGACCTGCTTATCATCGCTATGTAGAAACACATACCATGGGTCATGAACATCACCTTCGATGCTCTCAAGGCATCGGCTGGGATTGGTCGTATGGCAGACGAGAACGTGAGCTAATCGCATAGCGCCTTGTAGCAGCTTTTCGCGTGGTGTACACCGGAGCGGATTTTGGCGATCTCTATCAGGCACGGCATCTTAGCCGGCATATGCGAAACCTTCGTGGAGCGCCTCGTGACCTAAAACTAGACCTAAGACTTTCTGCTCTTACTTCCCAGCGCTCTCAAAACTCTGTCTCACAAGAGCTTTTAGAATTTGGAATGCAGCGATGAGGTGCAAAAAGTTTCCTTAATCAAATAAGAACTACACTGATTGGTTTTCAAGTACAAAGAGAAGCAAACATCCGTGTTGGTTTTTCCCAGGCATGCAGATCAGCATTCTAAAGCTGCCTGGTATGTTGGTACGCGACATAGACCTTTCGACACTTTTTGGCTAGCAACGGCTCGCGACCCAACCCGTCACGACGCGAGGAGCGACTTTTGGTAAAGTTTTGGATGCGGAAGGATCAAGCCGGGGGGGCTCCCCGGGGCGAGAGCGCCGTGCGGCAGGCGGATACGGCGCGGGTGCCGGACGTAGCAGACGGTCTCCTCGGCTATCTCGACGACTTCGGCGAGGGCAGGTTTCAAGGTTGGGTCGCCAACCTGTCCGAGCCACGGCGGTCCGTCCACGTCGAGGTGCGCATCGGCGGCAAGGTGGTTCGCCGCGTGTTGGCGTCCGTGCCGCGATCAGACGTCAACAAAGCTGGACACCCCGGCGATCACGGCTTCGATTTCGTGCTCGACCCTGTGGACTGCGAGAGGAACGACAAGGTCGAACTTCTCGTGATCGACGAGGATGCCGACGATGCCGCGATCGAGGTTAGCACGACCGCCGAGCAACGCGCGGCAATGCTCTCCTACATGAGGATCGTCAGCGACCTACCCCGGCAACTGGCGATCCTGCAGGACGTCATCCTCTTCGACGTGCAGGATCTCGTCAGTTTCCTTCACCACCACAACAGCGTGACCGGTATCCAGCGGGTGGTCGGTGGCATTATCCTCGCCGTCTTCGCGCGACCGGAGGAAGAGCGACGGCACATCCATTTCTGCATGATGGCCGATGAGCGCGACGGCGTCCGCCTCTTCGAATGGGACAGGTTGTTGCACGTCGTCGAGATGGCGATGGCCGGGGGGGCCGATCAGCCAACCCTGACGCGGACGGTGATGAAGATGCGTCGCAAGGCGCCAACCTACAGGCCGAAGCAAGGCGATTGCTTCTTCATCGGCGGCGCGTACTGGATCGTACCCGACGGCGGTCCGCGCCTCAACGCCCTGAAGTCACTGGGCGTCAGCATCGGGACCTACATCTACGATCTCATCCCGATCACCGCGCCGGAATGGGTGACGGACGCGACGCGCCGCGAGGTCGCCGAGCGCGCGATCGACATCCTGCTCCTGTCGGATTTCCTTCTGACGATTTCCGATTTTGTGAAGGACGACGTCGAACGTCTCATCAAAGCCGAACTCGATCTGATCAAGCCTGTCTTTTCGGCGCCGCTGCCGCATCAACTTCCGCCGCGCAAGAGCGTCGCCACGAAAATCCGTCCGACCATCAAGGCTTTGGGCGACTTCGCCCTCTGCGTCTGCACGTTGGAGGGCCGCAAGAACCACATGCTGCTCTACCGCGTCTGGTCGTTGCTCCTTCGGCAGAAGGGCTACGATGCCGTGCCCGACCTCGTGCTCGTCGGCAAATGGGGCTGGAACATCCAGAGCTTCCAGCAGGCGTGTTCGTCCAGCGACTTCCTCGACCAGAAGATCAAGCTTTTCGCCAACGTCGGCGACGACGAACTGTCGTACCTCTACGAGCACTGCCTCTTCACCGTTTTTCCAAGCTTCATGGAAGGTTGGGGGCTGCCGGTCGGGGAAAGCCTGTCCGCCGGAAAACTCTGCGTCGCCTCGACGGCCGCCTCCATTCCCGAGGTCGGGGGCGACTTTTGCGAATACATCGATCCGCATGACTATTTCGGATCGGTGAAGCTGATCCGCGGTCTCATCGATAATCGCGAGACTCTTGCGGCGAAGAACAAGGTAATCCAAGAGCAGTTCGTCGCAAGGACCTGGGACACCTACACGAGAGACCTTTTCGCGGTTATCGCCAGAGAAGCACGCGCCGTGCGGTCCAGAGGAGTCGATGCGCTCGCCTTCCGGTTAGAAGCCGAAGAAACGTATGAGATCACCTCGTCGCACCTCACCTTGGATGAAACGGTCCCTTGGAGCAGAAAAGCCGGCAAGTTCGTCCGCACGAACGGTTGGGGTATGCTCGAGGATTGGGGCGTCTGGTCGAACGAAGCGCGTGCGAGCATCGGCATCCGCTTGGCTCCGACCGAATCGGAAACCGTGGTCTTGCTGGTGGAACTGAGGAGTGTCAGGTCGGACGAAACGACAGTGATCATCGAGGTGGAACCAGGAAGTCATGCGATGACCGTCGAGCTGACCGATAGGGCTCGTTGGATCACGGTTCCCGATGTCCGAAACAACGGCGAGCCTGTCACCGTGTCGATAACTGCTACCTTCGAGCCTTTGAAGGAGCCTTCGCGTGACTTGTACGTCGGGTTGAGCCGGATCGCATTCTGCGAAGTGAGCGATGGGAAAGTGCCCATCCGTCTCCTGACGACGATGAACCTTCTTGCGACAGGCGCCAAACCTGGCAATCAAGAGTTTTCTACAAATACGTCCAGCCTTAAAGAAAAGTCAGTGGTGGAAAGCAACTTTTTCTAAGGTCAGCCATTTTTCCGGATCTCGGCTATCCCAGTGCTAAAGCGTAACGCGGCCCACAGCCCGAGGTGCTTCGCAAATACGCGCGAACTTCGATTTGCGCGCCGGCGCCTCGGTCAACAACGATGCGTCACGACTGAGTAGTCTTCTTTGAAGGCTGCTTAAAAGCGGCCACTTAGCACGTGGAAATACTCCTCCGTTTGGTTCGCGTCAGAGCGCAGGTGCTTGCCCTGCTGGCGGTTTAAGGCGCCGGCAATCGCCCTCATGCCGTTTTCCGCGAAATTTGGCCAGACGAGCGTAGATCCTGTAAGCGCGAGCTATAACGTTTCGAAGCTGCCTGCGCACTGAAAGTGTTGCGGACGTGAGCAGCGGCCCGTTCCGCCTTCGCCGCCGCGGCGCCCCGATCCGCGCTGACCGCCTTCATCTGCATAACAGCCTCGTCCTCCTTCGGTTGAGCCCACGTCGCGCCACGAGGCACATGCTGGTACTCATCCGATCGCACGCCGACAAGGTCGTAGCCGACGAGGTCGGCGGTCTCGTCCGTGCAGAACACCATGTTGCCGGAATAGGCGGTGGCGATCACCGGGCTGCATCGCCTCGATCATGCCGAAGCCCCAGCCCTCCGAGTGGTGCAGAGACACGTAGCGGTCGCTGGCGAGCTTGAAGCCGAGCAGGTCCCTGTAAGCATAGGTCTCGTTGATGACGAGGAGGCGCGGGTCGGCGCGCACGGCGGCGTCGATGCGCTTCCACAGGCGCATCTGGTAGGGATCGTCGACGCGGAAGCGGTTCTGCGTCTTGATCACGAGCTGCGCCCTCTCGTCGCCTTCGGGGAACGCCCGGCGGAAGGCGTCGATGACGCCGAGCGGGTTCTTGCGCTCGATGAAGGAGAAGGAATTAAAGGTCGTGAGGAAGACGAAGCTGTCGGCATCGAGGCCGAGCGCCTCGCGCCCGAGGGCCATGGCCTCCGGCAGGGACTCCACCGCCATGCCGATGTTGATCACGGGCTTGTCCGTGAACCGCGCATAGATCTCGCGGTTGTAGTCGGACGACACCCATATTTCGTCGAGCAGCTCCAGCGCGAGCCGGTGGCACTTCGGGGTCTGGTTCAGTTCCCAGAAGAAGTAGCCAATGTTGTAGCTTTGCGTAAAGATCTCGCGCGGCTCGAAGGCGAAGGCGAGCGGAATCGATTCCGCATTGAGATGGATGAGGTTGATCTCGCGCTTGGCGTCATAGGCCTTGTAGTCCGTCGCGGTGGCGTAGCCGACCGGTGCGGGATTGTCGAGATCGAAATCGTACACCGTCGGGGCGATGCTCTCGCACCGGGTGAGGATCTCGACTGAGAGCCGCGTGGCCTGTCCAAGACCGGACGTCTTGAGCACGGGGCCGATGAGCGCCACGCCGGGCTCGAGTGGGCCGATCGCCTGCTTGGGCGGGAGCAGGTTTTGCCCGCTGTCGACGGTGCGGCGCGGGAGCGTGTCGCGCTCGAGCCGCAGCCCTTCCCGCGCCAGCAGCGCGGCGCCGGCACGCCGCAGGGCGCGCGCTGCTTCCAGGTCGTCGCTGTTCGCCGCCGTCTTGAACGGCGACGCGCAGAAGCGCGCCAGCACTTGGTCGAGCATGCTCGGCGCGCCCTTGCGCTCGGCGAGGACTGCCCGCAGCGACCCGCGCGGTAGGAAGCGCAGGACGAAGGGATGGGTAAAGGAATACACCACGAGATAGTAGAAAAAGGCAGCCCGGTCACGCGGAAGCCGGATGTCCAGCATTTGCAGCTCGGTATGCCGCTTGAAGAAGTAGATCATGAAATGGTTGAAGGCGAAGGGTTCGCCAATCCATTGCACCTCCGTGCGCAAGAACGCGGACATTTCCAAGAACTTGGTGGTTTGAGGCGTCGTGTGGTGTGATGGCCTGCGGCGACGGAGGCGGGTGATGCGGGGTCAGGCCGGGTTCTTCGACCTCGACGAGCGGCTGAAGGCGCTGTCGGCCAAGGGTGACGCGCTGGAGCGGCTTGGCACCGTGGTGGACTTCGAGCTGTTCCGCCGCGACCTCGCCCGCGCCGTGCTGTGCTCCGATGGCGCCAAGGGCGGGCGCCCTGCGTTCGACGTTGTGTTCATGTTCAAGGTGATCCTCCCCCCACCGGGTGGTTCATCGCCGAGTTTGGTGGGACGGATGACGTGAAGGTCACCTCCTGGTTTCGGTCGCCGCGACAGCGCAGATCAGGGCATGAGCCTGCTCTGCCTTCTTCCTGGTTGCCGCCTGCTTCGCGTCGCGCGTGATGGTCCCGATCGCCTCATCGTCAGCGCCAAGGGTCGGCGCGACCACACCCGCTGCCCTGACTGCCGGACCGTCAGCACCGCGGTGCACGCGCGCTACCGACGACGGGCTGCCGACCTGCCGGTCAGCGGTCAGGTCGTCCGGCTGGATCTGACGGTGCGCCGCTTCTCCTGCGGCCACCCTGGCTGCTCGCGCCGCACCTTTGCCGAGCGCTTCCCGCGTCTGCTCGGTCGCTATGCCCATCGCACCTGCCGCCTTGTCGAGGCTCACGCCCGAACCGGTCTCGCACTCGGCGGCCAGCCCGCCGCCCGGCTGCTGTCGCACCTTGCCATGCCGGCGAGCGCAACCACCATGCTGCGAACGATCCGGGGCGTGCCATCACCGCGCCGGAGGCGGCCGCGCGTCGTCGGCGTCGATGACTGGGCGCTGCGCAAGGGCCGGAGCTATGGCACCATCCTGGTCGACCTCGAACGGCACCGCCCCCTCGACTTGCTGCCGGACCGCTCCGCCACGACGCTGTCGGCCTGGCTCCGCCGCGAGCCGCAGGTGGAGGTCGTCGCGCGTGACCGCTCGACCGAGTACGGGCGCGGTGCCGCGCTGGGCGCGCCGGTCGCCGTGCAGGTCGCGGATCGTTGGCATCTCTTGGCTCAACACGCGGCAGATGGTCGAGCGCTGGCTCGCACGCGTCCACCTGCGCTTGAAGCAGCTGCCGCCGGTCATCGCGCCGTCGGAAGCGACCCGGCGCACCAGGGCCTACCCACGCGCGCCTGCCGAGGCCCTCGCCCGGGCAGCGGCCGTTGGCCGATGGGAGGCGCTCTACCATGATGTCCGGCGCCGTCGCGCGGCAGGGCAGTCGCTGCGGCAGATCAATCGCGAGACCGGTCTCGCCCGCGCCACCGTACGCAAGTACGCCTTTGCCGACCGCTTCCCGCGCCACGGCCTGCGCGGACCCGAGCGGAGCATCCTTGATCCCTAC
>CALMRL010000488.1 GCA_937873345.1 uncultured Beijerinckiaceae bacterium
CCGCCGTACACGTCGGCGGCGGCGACGAGGGCGAAGTCGGCATCAAGGAAGCCGGCCTCGAAATCGGCGGCGAGGACGGATGCGCCCGAGGAGGCGTCGGCGATCGCCTGCCAGCCGTCGACGGCCCGCACCTCGATCCTGGCGCGCTTCAGCGCCCGCAGCATCGACAGCCTTTCGCCGTCCAGCCCGGCGACCACCACGCGCCGTCCTTCGCCGAGCGCCTTGGCCACGAAGCCCGTGAAGCTCGCGAAGGCGTCGCGCTCCAGCGCGAAGGCCGGCACCGGCTCGATGCCGTCCGTCGACAGCTCGACGATCGCCGCCGCGCCGAGCGCCGCCTCCCGCGCGGCGCCGACGAGGTAGAGCTGCGAGGGTTGCACCGCCGCCGCGTCGCCGCGCACGGCGAAGGCGCAGCGGGCCTCGTAAGCCTCGCCGATGCGCCGGGCGGCGCGGCGGCAGGCGTCGAGCGCGCCCTCCTCCGCCACCAGCGCGACGCCGGGCAATAGGGTAAGCAGCGGGCGCAGGTCCGGCTGATAGGCGGGCAGCCGGTGCTCGATGCCGGCGACTCGCTCCTCGTCGAGGGCGAGTTCGGAGGCCGGCACGAGGTCGAGGCGATCCAGCGGCTCCGCGGTGCGCTGCGTCACGGGATCGAAGACGCGGAGGTCGACGATGCGATCCTCGGCGTCGAGGTCGATGCGGACGGGGTGGCTCGCATCGGCGGGGAAGACGTCCACGGTGCGGCCGTGCAGGGCGATGTCGCCGGGATCGTCGACGCGCCCGTCGGAGAGAGCCTGGAGATAGCCGCAGCGCTCGGCGAAGGCGGCGAGCGCCGCGCGGTCGAGCCTGTCTCCCCTCGCGATCGGGAAGGAGGCGTCCACCCGTCCGAGCTTCTGCACCAGCGCCTCGGGGCTGGTGACCACGATGCGCCTGCGTTCCGCGCGCTTGTTGTCCGCGAACCCGGCCAGACGCTGCAGCGCGGCGACGCGGCGGCCCATGCAGGCCGGCGAGGGCGAGACGCGGTCGTAGGGCAGACAGTCCCACGCCGGCAGCAGCACCGTCTCGGCCGCGGGCGCGAAGACGCCGAGCGCGTGGACGATCTCGGCGGCGCGACGCTCGTCGGCGGCGAGGAACAGGGTGGTACCGTCGCCCGCCGCCGCGGCGAGGCGCGAGGCTGCAGCGG
>CALMRL010000489.1 GCA_937873345.1 uncultured Beijerinckiaceae bacterium
GAAGAACGGGAGCGGCAGGCCCGGCGGCGGTCATCGCTGCCGGCTTGGCCGACGCGAGCAATCGGTCGCGGCGGGGGCTGCGCCGCAGCGGTAGTGTCTCAGTTTGAATATTCCTCGTGTTGACGTGGGCTTAGCTGTCCGTGACGCTTCGCCCATGCGACGTGAGCAAGCATACGCCAAGGTGGTTAAATCGGTAGAGTTTGCCGACGCCTGTATCGAGTTGATCGTCTTGCATGACGACGCCCGTGCGGCGATTCGCTTCGACGACTGGCGCGGCGGCATCCTCAATCGCCGGCCGCTCGATCTTCGCGAGGATGAGCTTCTGGTGCTTTTGGGCGACGCCATCGCCTTCGGCATCTTCTCCTATCGCTTCCAACATGAGCTATATGGGGTGCTGGAGGCGCAAGCCGGCGCCGGGGCGATGCTGGATGGTGAGTTGACCGCGATCTTCGACCAGATCACGCACGAGTGGCCTGTAGCGGGTTGGGAAGCCTCGCGCGGCGTCGGGATCGATACGCTACGCCAGCGGGTGACCGGCCGGCTGTGGGTGCGGCGGCGCCAGCCGTGCGCGGTGTGGGGCGAGGTGCCGTAGGCATGCCAAGCCGCGATTTCAGCTCGTTCAGGCTTGAGCATGGATGGCACGGGCGCGAAGGAACGACGGTGAGAACGTTCGCCTGTGCCAGCGATGCATGGCAATACGTCGTGATGGTCTCGCGGGAAGGCGAGCCGATCCGCATCCATGATCACTCTGGTGCTTCGATCACCGCTGCCGATCTTGCCCGCGCGGCAACCGAGGAATGCGATGCCCACCGGACCTAACAGGCTGCTGAAGGATGCGCGCGAGACACCCGCGAAGAAGCGCGGACCGTACAAGAAGCGGTAGGCCGAATGAACCACCTCGAACAGCTCGTGGCCGAGTGGCTGCAATATCGAGGGTACTTCGTCAGAACGTCGGTTCAAGTCGGTTCGCGACCAAATGGCGGCTTCGAGGGCGAGTTAGACGTTGTGGCCCTCAATCCCTCGTCGCATCACCTTCTACACGTCGAGTGCTCGTTAGACGCTCTCTCGGCGGAAAAGCGAGAAGCGCGCTACGCCGCCAAGTTCGAG
Source organism: uncultured Beijerinckiaceae bacterium (assembly GCA_937873345.1). GTDB lineage: Bacteria > Pseudomonadota > Alphaproteobacteria > Rhizobiales > Beijerinckiaceae > RH-AL1. The sequence continues at coordinate 1,108 of CALMRL010000489.1, forward strand.
CGAGGTCGCAGGTACATCAACGGCGCGTTCCCAGGCGTCCCGATCCCGGACGTACCGGATCAGGTCGTCGTTCTCCAGTTCTCCAGCGGCAAGCTTAGGACGATCGGCGGCGCCCGCCTCGTGACTGTCCGCGAGTTCGTCCACGAGGTGTTCGAGGGCCTGAAAGGCACCACAACCTAGCAGCAAAGCAGTTCCGGTGAACCTACCTCTCCTGCGAACCATCCAACTTGCGGCCAATGCAGCGCGGGGCATGCCGCCGGATCACCGCATCATTCGATCCTCTGCAAATTCAGACTGAGACACCGCCACCGCAGCCGAGATGTTTCACGTGAAACAAAGCAGGAACTGAATCGGACATCTGATTCGGGCATCTTATGTTCACGTATTGTTTCTGATATCATGCGGGTTCTCCCGGCAGCGGCGCCCGCGGCCGGTCGTCGCTTCCCACAGCTCCCCGCGCCGACGATGCACGGGCGAGAGGGCGAGCGCGAGGGATTGTCTCGCGTCGCCGAGGCGCCGATGCTACGCCCTGCTCGCGACGCTTGCGAAGGCGGGCGTCAGCCACGACGTTCGCACAGGTATTCGATCGGAGGCGCCCGGAGGTTTCGGGCGCATCCCATGGGCGGCCCCGGGCCTCCCAGCAGCAGCGAAGGCGCCTCTTCACCCGATGAAGCAGGATGCGAGGGACTGGGCCTTCCCGCAGCCCGAGCGCTCCCCGGGCGGGGGCCGCACGCGGGACGGCCGCGAGCGCGCCAGCGGCGTCACCCTGGTGCTCGGGCCGACCAACACCGGCAAGACGCACTACGCGATCGAGCGGATGCTGGCGCACCGCTCCGGCATGATCGGCCTGCCGCTGCGCCTGCTCGCCCGCGAGGTGTACAACCGCGTCGTCGCCAAGGTGGGCGCCGAGGCGGTGGCGCTGATTACCGGCGAGGAGAAGATCAAGCCGCGCTTCCCCCGCTACTGGGTTTGCACGGTGGAGGCGATGCCGCGCGACCTCGACCTCGCCTTCGTCGCGGTGGACGAGATCCAGCTCGCCGCCGACCTCGACCGCGGCCATACCTTCACCGAGCGCCTGCTCAACCGCCGCGGTACCGAGGAGACGCTGCTGATCGGCGCCGGCACGATGGAGCGGGCGCTGACGAACCTGCTGCCCGGCGTCCACCTCGTCACCCGGCCGCGCCTCTCCAAGCTGACCTTCGCCGGCGAGAAGAAGCTGTCGCGCCTGCCGCCGCGCTCGGCGATCGTCGCCTTCTCCGCCGAGGAGGTGTATGCGATCGCCGAGCTGATCCGCCGGCAGCGCGGCGGCGCCGCGGTGGTGCTCGGCGCGCTGTCGCCGCGCACCCGCAACGCCCAGGTCGACATGTACCAAGCCGGCGACGTCGACTACATCGTCGCCACCGACGCGATCGGCATGGGGCTGAACCTCGACGTCGACCACATCGCCTTCGCCGGCGACCGCAAGTTCGACGGCTGGCATTACCGCCGCCTGCACGCATCCGAGTTCGGGCAGATCGCCGGCCGCGCCGGGCGCCACCTCAAGGACGGCACCTTCGGCTCGACCGGGCGCTGCCCGCCTTTCGACAACGAGCTGGTGGAGCAGCTGGAGGCGCACCGCTTCGATCAGGTCGGCTTGCTGCAGTGGCGCAACGCCGCGCTCGACATGACCTCGATCGAAGACCTCGTGGCCTCGCTCGATCGGCTGCCGGGCGAGCCGGGCCTGGCGCGGGCGCCGCTCGCCGCCGACCAGATGGTGCTCGACATCGCCTCGCGCGACGAGGAGGTGCGCAAGGTGGCACGCAACCGCGGCGACGTGGGGCGGCTGTGGGAGTGCTGCGGCATCCCCGACTACCGCAAGCTGTCGCCGGCCGCCCACACAGAGCTGGTGCTGCAGGTGTACCGCTCCGTGGTGCGCGCCGGCCGCATCCCCGACGACTGGTTCGCCACCCAGGTCGACCAGCTCGACCGCACCGACGGCGAGATCGACACGCTGGCGGCGCGCATCGCGCAGGTGCGGACCTGGACCTATATCGCCAACCGCTCGGACTGGCTGCGCGACCCCGAGCATTGGCAGGGCGTGACGCGTCGGGTAGAGGACACGCTGTCGGACGCCCTGCACCTTCGTCTGGCGCAAAGATTCGTCGATCGCCGGACCAGCGTCCTGCGCCGGCGTCTGCGAGAGAATGCGATCATGGAAGCCGAAATCACGGCCGGCGGCGATGTGATGGTGGAAGGCCAGCACATCGGACAGTTGAACGGCTTCCGCTTCACCTCGGACCCGCTCGCCGCCGGCGAAGAGGCGCGCACGCTGAACGCCGCCGCGCAGAAGGCGCTGGCCTCCGAGATCGAGGGCCGGGCCGCCCGCGTGCATGCCGCCGTGGACGAGGCCTTCGTGCTCGCCAACGACGGGCTGGTCCGCTGGCTCGGCGAGCCGATCGGGCGGATCGCCGCCGGCGCGCACATCCTGGAGCCGCAGGTCCGCGTCATCGCCGACGAGCAGCTGACCGGTCCGGCGCTGGAGATGGTGCAGCGCCGCCTCGAACTGTGGCTGGCGCAGCACGTCGCCAAGCTGCTCGGCCCCTGCAAGGAGCTGGAGACCGGCGAGGGCCTCGACGGCATCGCGCGGGGCATCGCCTTCCAGGTCGGCGAGGCGCTCGGCGTGCTGGAACGCGCCAAGGTCGCGGACGAGCTCAAGACCATGCCGCAGGAGGCGCGGGCCGCGCTGCGCAAGCTCGGCGTGCGCTTCGGCGCCTACCACCTCTACCTGCCCGCGCTGGTGAAGCCGGCGCCGCGCTCGCTCGCCGCGCAGCTGTGGGCGCTGAAGAACGCCGGGACCGGCGAGATGAAGGGGCTCGACGACGTGCCCCACCTCGCGGCGTCGGGGCGTACGAGCTTCGTCGCCGACCAGGCGGTGCCGCGCGGCTTCTACCGCGCCGCCGGCTTCCGCGTCTGCGGCGAGCGCGCCGTGCGCGTCGACATCCTGGAGCGCCTGGCCGACCTGATCCGCCCGGCGATCGCCTACCGCCCCGGCACCACGGCCGGCGACCCGCCGCCGGGCAGCGCCGACGGCGACGGCTTCGTGGTGACGGTGGGCATGACCTCGCTCGCCGGCTGCTCGGCGGAGGCGTTCGGCTCGGTGCTGAAGTCGCTGGGCTACGTGCTCGACCGGCGGCCCGGTCCGGCAATCACCGTGCCGCTGGTGCCCAAGGCCCCGGTCGAGCCGATCCGCCCGGCCGAGACCGCCGAGGCGCCGGCCGAGGAGATGCCGGTCGCAGGGGATGAAGCGCAGGCGGCTTCGGCGGATGGCGCCGAGCATGGTTCCGTCGAGCCCGAGACGGCCGAGCCCGGTGCGGAGACGCCCGCCGACGATCTCGCCTCGCGCGTCAGCCTGGCCCGGCAGAGCGAGCTGATCGCCGCCGCGCTGGAGGGTGGGGCGCTGGACGCCATCGAGCCGCTGCCGGCCCCTGCGCCCGCCCCTCCGCCGGAGGCGTCCGAGGCGCAGCCATCGGAGCATCCCGTCGAAGCGGCCGCCGCCGAGGCGCCGCTGCACGCCGAGCCCTCGATCGAGGCCGACGCCGAGGTGCCGGCGGAAACGCCCCCCGACTCGCGCCTCGAAGGCGGCCCGGCGATCGAGCCGCCTGTCGAGGCGCAGGCCGAGTTCGGCGAGCCGGCGGCAGACGCCGTCGAGCCGATGCGCGCGGAGC
>CALMRL010000490.1 GCA_937873345.1 uncultured Beijerinckiaceae bacterium
GACAGGCACCCGCCCCAAACACCGAGGCGACACCGTGGTGAATACGACGGGCTAGTGGTGGCTCGTGCCGCAGGCCTCCATGCCGATCAGGCAGGGGCAAGCTTGCTGAAGAACGGCATCACCTGAGCCCGCCGCAGCGAGCGCCATCACCACCACGGCGCCCGTGGCGGTGATGGCGTGCACCTGGAAGACGTTCTTGGCCAAATCCAGGCCAACGGTTGTGATCTCCATCTTGGTGGCTCCAAGCTTCAGGGCTGCGCGACAGCATCATCGTGCCGCCGCAACGCCGGGAGCGGGAGCCATCCACCCCATCTGCTTCAGAGCAGTCGGTCGCGCGCCTGAAACGACCGGCTTAAGCGCGGTGCGGCTCCAAGCCATTATGGTCGGAGCTGCTTGTTGTTCAGAGCTCCGTGCGCACGGCGAGGGTCAGTGCGTCCTCAACGTCGACGCCGAGGTAACGCACCGTGCTTTCTATCTTTGTGTGCCCAGGCAGAATTTGCACCGCACGCGGGTTGCCGGTCTGTTCGTAGATGATCGCCGCCTTGGTCCGGCGTAGCAAGTGTGTGCCGTAGTGCTCACAACGTAGGTCGATGCCGGTGCAAGGATAGCCAGTTCCGCCGGCTGAAGCGTGGACGGGCTGGCGAGGAAGTCGGGGGGCGGTAGGCGCTCCAGATCAGCGCGGCTCATACCGATACGGAACCAGCATTCGCCGCATCCCGCGAGCACGCCTTCGCATCCGGGCTGCAACCGCGGCAATGCGGATCGCTGACCACCTTCCGGATCAGGACCACAAGCTACGGCAGCAATGGCGATCGGCGCCGGCGCGGGAATTACTAATTGATGGCAAGTCGCGTCCACCCACACGAGCGGCGTCGCCTATCAAATGATAGCGAGGCGTGCGAGACTGACTGCCTATCATGCCTGGTTAAAGGCAGGTGAAACGCGAGGAAGCCCGCAGCAGGCGTGAGATTGCAAGCGCCGCTCTGTGTCGTTCGAAATCCATGTTTATGAAATGCTTCAGGATTGCTGCCCTAAGGTCGCGTCTGCCGGAAACTCGGCATGGTCGGCGCTGCGCGACAGGGCTGCCAGGGTGGTCGAGAATACGGCGAGGAGCGGCTTTGGTGTCTGCCATATCACCGACCGCCTCCTTCAGAAGCGCCCCATTCGAGGCCGTGCCGCATGCGCTTCTCTGCATCATGGGTTCGACGCAGCTAAACCGCTTGCCATTCGGCGTCGTCGGCCTGTCGCCGGACGGTCTCGTCGAGGTATACAACCACACCGAAGCAAGGCTCGCCGGCCTCAACAGGGATGACGTGCTGGGGACCAGCTTCTTCCTGTCGGTTGCCCAATGCATGAACAACTTCCTCGTGGCGCAGCGCTTCGACGACGAGGAGGAGATCGATGCGGTCGTCGCCTACGTCCTCACCTTCCGGATGCGTCCGACGCCGGTGAGGCTGCGCCTGCTCAAAAGGGCCGACCACCCGCGACGCTACCTCCTGATCCAGCGCTGACGCATGCCGAGCAAAATCCGGCGGGACGCCTCCGCCAAGGCCCTGCGCGACGAGAACGCGGAGCTTCTGCAGTTCCTTTACGCTTGCCCGACCGGTCTCATCTCGCTGGATGCCGGTGGGACCATGTTGATGCTGAACCCGTTGGCGATGCAGCTGGTGCTGCCGCTCGTCCGCAACCACGAGGTCAGCAACCTTTTCAAGATCCTCGAGCCCTACGCGCCCGAACTGCGCAGCATGCTGGCATCCTTCGCGCCGCAACAGGGCACCGTCTGCGACGCTCATCGCGTGTTCGTTGGACGCGGCGATCGCGGCGATGTCGACAAGGTCTTGTCGTGCACGCTGGTCAAGCTGAGCCATGACCGCTACATCGCGACGCTGAGCGACGCGACGCTGCAGGTCGCGCAGGAGCGGCGCCTCAAGCAGGCGGAAGCCTGGTTCTCCTCGTTGATCGACGGCGTCGACGACTTCGCCGCGATCTCGCTGAATGCCCACGGCCGCATCGACCACGTCAACGCGTCCGTCCGCCGGCAGACCGGCTTCGCCGAGCACGAGCTCATCGGGCTGTTCCTCGACGTCTTCGATGCGCCCGATCCGGCCTCGAGCGTGCTGTCCTGCCGCGAGCAGGTCGCGCTCGCGACCCGTGACGGATGGCACCTCGACGAGGGATGGTGCGCGCGGCGCGACGGATCGCGCCAATGGTGTCAGCGGCTGATCTCCGTGTGCCGCGAGGAGGGTGACATCGAGGGGCGGACGATCTCCGGCTTCACCGTGGTGCTGCGCGCCGTGACCCGGAAGGCGGCGGACGCCGCCTCGTTGAAGCGTCGGCTCACCACGGATCACTTGACGGGCGTCAGCAATCGCGCGCACTTCTTCGAGCTGGCGGAACGCGAAACTGCGCGATGCCGCCGCGACGGTGTTTCCGCTGCCCTGCTCATGCTCGACATCGATCATTTCAAGACCGTCAACGACACGTTCGGACACGCCGCCGGCGACCAGGCGCTGAAGACGGTCAGCGCGGCGTGCGGACGCGCCCTGCAACCCCAGGACACGCTGGCTCGTCTCGGCGGAGAGGAGTTCGTCGTCCTGCTGCCTTTGACCGACCTTCGCCGGGCCGGCGACGTCGCCGAGCGACTGCGGGCGATGGTCGCCGCACTTGAGATCGTGACACCCTTCGGGACCTTCGCGGTCACGGCGAGCTTCGGCTGTTCGATGCTGGATGATGGGACCGCGAGCGTCGGCGTTGCACTCGCGGCGGCAGATCGTGCCCTGTACGCCGCGAAACGCGGGGGACGCAACCGCGTCGCTCTGTCCGAGCGAGAGGATGTCGCGGCTTGAGCGCGTTGCGCAAGCCCCTGAGCCGCGGCGCGGTCGCGCGGGTCCTCCAGAGCTTGATGCTGGCGGAGCTGGCGACGGCACGAGGCCGGCGTGGCGCTGGCACCGACCTGTCCGCCCCCGATCGTCCCGGCTCCGGCCCGGCCTCGCCCCACCATTTCCCCTCGCGCGAGCCTTGGGGCGACGACGCAAGGGTGGCCGGCCGCTCGCCGGGCGATCTCGGCTGCGACTCGCTGGAACTGCTCTGGCTGACATCCGCCACCAGTGAAATGTTCAACCTGTACGAGGCCGGCGAGCACGACGCCCTGTTGCGCGCCGAACGCTTCGGCGAGTGGATCGACGTCGTCGGGCGTGCCGTCGCCCGCAGCGACGCGCGCGTGCGCTTCGCGACCTCCGGTTCCACCGGGAAGCCGAAGAGATGCGCCCACAGCCTCGATGATCTCGACACGGAGGCACGATACCTTGCCGAGGTCTTCGCCGACCGCTCGCGCGTGTTCGCCTTCGTGCCCGCCCATCACATCTACGGCTTCATCTTCACGGCGCTGCTGCCCGAACGCTTGACCGCAGCCGTCGTCGAGCCGTCACGCGCGGTGCAGGAGTTGTCGACGCTGCGGCGGAAGGATCTGATCGTCGGCTTTCCCGAACGCTGGATGTGGTTGGAGCGCACTATCGGCGGCTGGCCGGACGGCGTCGCCGGCGTGACCTCGACCGCCCCTTGCCCGCGCGACTTGATCGGGATGCTCGTCGAGCAGGGCCTCGCGGGCATGACGGAGGTCTATGGATCGTCGGAAACCGCCGGGGTCGCGACGAGAACCTGGCCCGATGCGCATTACCGGCTGATGCCGCACTGGACCTTCGCCGACAAGGGCGACGCGGGGATCGCGCGCATTGCCGATGCAGCCGGGCGCTGCTTCGAACTGTCGGACGTCGTGGAGCATGCAGCCGATGGCTGTTTCACGATCACCGGTCGCCACGACGGCATCGTCCAGGTCGGGGGCGTGAACGTGTCGCCAGGGAGTGTCGCCGCGGCGCTTCGTGAACGGCCAGGCGTCAAGGACGCGGCGGTCCGCCTGATGCGCCCGGACGAAGGCTTGCGCCTCAAGGCCTTCATCGTCGTCCAGCATGGTTGGCGGGAGCACGACCTCCGCCTCGACCTGGACAGCTGGATCGAGCGGGCGCTGGAGCCCGCAGCCCGCCCGCGTGCGTTGACGTTCGGGCAACAGCTGCCGACCAACGAGATGGGTAAGGCGGTCGACTGGTAGGCGCACACCTGCGGTCGAACGCGCCCGTGCCGGATATTCGAACGACGCCACAATACGTTAACGGTCGGGAGCCGCCCTCATCAGCGGGCCCAGCGCGCGACCGCGAATAACATAGTATAGTCTCAAGGATCGACGCGGCCTCTTGACGAACTTACTGGCAAGGACGGCGCGCGTCGTAACGAGGCCTCAAGCTTTTGCGGCAATGTTGCGACGAGACAATTCTGGAATGCTGCGTGATGTCGACCGCATGTCAAGGTTGCCGTAACGGAACGGGCTTCGACGTACCGTTCACCATGGCCTTCCAGCCGATCTTCGATCTTGCCTCCGGCGCCATCTTCGCGCGCGAGGCCCTGGTGCGCGGCGTCAACGGGGAGGGGGCGGCCTCCATCCTGTCGGCCGTCGACGAAACCAACCGCTACGCCTTCGACCAGCAATGCCGTGTCAAGGCGATCGAGCTGGCGACACTGGCGCGCCAGCCCGGCGATGCCGCCGGCCTGTCCATCAACTTCATGCCCAACGCGGTGTACGAACCGCGAGCCTGTATCCGCCTCACCTTGGATGCCGCAACCCGGACGGGCTTTCCACTCAACCAGATCATCTTCGAGTTCACCGAGACGGAGCGGGTCGACAACGAGCACGTGCTCAAGATCCTGAGGACGTACCGGGACATCGGCTTCAAAACGGCGATCGACGATTTCGGAGCGGGTCATGCCGGCCTGTCGCTGCTCGCGCGCTTCCAGCCGGACATCGTGAAGATCGACATGGACCTCATCCGCGGCATCGACGCCGAGCCGGTCAAACGCACCATCCTGCGCAATCTGCTGACCCTGCTGGAAGACCTCGCGATCGCACCAGTCTGCGAAGGTGTCGAGACCCTGGCCGAACTGGCCGCGATCCAGGACCTCGGCGTCCGGCTCGTCCAAGGATACGTGCTGGCGAGACCCGCCCTGACCCATGCACCCCCGAACGCTTTGTCAGCGCCTCTCAAGCGGACGGCAGCGTAGCGCGCCGCTGCCATCGAGCGAAATCGCTGGCCTTCCCGCTCGATGACCTCAACCGTCGTGGTCATCGGTCTCACGTTCGCGCATCGTGGAAGCGACAGGCCGTAGCGGCTCGCTGCTGATGCCTCATCCAGGCGCTCCCGATATCCCTGTCCAACATCTTCACGCGAACGACACCGCAAAGCGCCCACAGCTGCCGTACCTCTTAGTTTTGGGCATCTCCGGTGCGGACCTTTCCGGACCTACCCTCAAGGACACGAAGCGCCGCGAGCTTTCCCCGCGCAGCCGCCGCCTCTATGAGGCGCGATGACCCTTTCCATCGACGCCGCCTTCGACGGCGGCAACATCGACGTCGTGGCGATCCGCGGCGACACCGTTGATCTCGCGATCCGGCATGACCGCTATTCCGCGTTCTACCAGTGGTTCTTCTTCCGCCTCGCCGGGGCGGAAGGCGCCGCGACGCGGCTTCGCATCGTCAACGCCGGCGGCGCGGCCTTTCCTGGCGGCTGGCCCGGCTATCGCGTCCGCGCGAGCACCGACCGCTCGACGTGGCGGACGATCCCCACCCGCTACGCCGACGGCGTGCTCTCGTTCGACTGGCACGGCGGCGGCGATCTCGCCTGGTTCGCCACCTTCGCGCCCTACCCGATGGAGCGGCACCACGCGATGGTGGCCCGCATCGCGGCACGGCCGGGCGTCGGCTACCGCGCGCTCGGCCGCTCGCTGGACGGGCAGGTGATCGACGCGCTGCGGGTCGGCTCCGGCCGCAAGCCGGTGTGGCTCACCGCGCGCCAGCATCCCGGCGAGCCGATGACCGAGTGGTGGATGGAGGGCGCGCTCGACTGGCTGACGGCGCAGGCCCCCGACGCGCGCCGCGACGCGCTGCTCGCGGCGACGACGATCCACCTCGTGCCCAACATGAATCCCGACGGCACCAGGCGCGGCCACCTGCGCACCAACGCCGCCGGCGTCAACCTCAATCGCGAATGGCATGCGCCCTCGCCCGAGCGCAGCCCGGAGGTGCTTTGCGTACGCGACGCGATGGACGCCACCGGCGTCGCCTTCGCCATGGACGTGCACGGCGACGAGGCCATTCCCGCCTGCTTCCTCGTCGGCTTCGAGGGCGTGCCAGGCTTCAGCAAAGCCCGCGGCGCCCTGTTCACGGGCTATGCGCGGCGGCTCGCCGCTCACACGGCCGACTTCCAGACCGAGCGAGGCTACGGCCTCGCCGCGCCCGGCAAGGCCAACCTGTCGATCGCGACCAACCAGCTCGCCGAGCGATACGGCGCCGTCGCGATGACGCTGGAGATGCCGTTCAAGGACCACGACCCCAACCCCGACGCGCTGACGGGCTGGTCGCCCGAGCGCTCGAAGGCGCTCGCCGTCAGCTGCCTCGAAGTTCTGGCGGAGACGGTCGACGCGCTTTGAAGGGCAGCGGCCGCGGCGGGCCGCCGCCTTGCGCCGGAGCGTGCGCGCCGACACATCGACGGCATGCAACAGCTTGAGCGCAGCGGCCCGCGATGCCGATCCTGATCTGCGGTGGCGGCCTCGTGGGGGCCGCCACCGCCTACTTTCTCAGCCGCCGCGGCGCGACGGTGACGGTGATCGAGCGCTGCGGCCTCGCCTGCGCCGCGTCCAGCAAGGGCGGCGGCTTCCTCGCCGCCGGCTGGTGCGACGGCACGCCGGTCGGCCCGCTCGCCCGACGCTCCTTCGCCCTGCACGCGCAACTCGCCGCCGAGCTCGACGGCGACTGGGGCTACCGCCGCCTCGACTGCTACGGCGGCTCGCTCGCGTTCGGGCGGCAGGAGCGGCGCGGCGGCGGCCCGAGCTGGCTCGGCGACGGCATCAACATCGACGGCCGGCTCGGCTCGACCGCCGACACCGCGCACGCTTTCGCGCAGGAGGCC
>CALMRL010000491.1 GCA_937873345.1 uncultured Beijerinckiaceae bacterium
GGCGTGGGCGCGGGCGAGCAGAAGGAGGGAGTCGGCGTGGTCGGCGTTCATGTGCGCCACCGCGCCCGCCTCCGCCGCCACCAACCCCGCGGCGCCATCGAGCGGCGTCGTCAGGCGCTGCGCGGGGAAACGCGCGGCGCGGGCGAAGCCGCCGTTGAGGTGCGCCTGTTCCATCGCCACGCGCCAGAAGGAGAAGTCGCCGAAGTCCACGTAGAGTTCGGCCTTGGGGTGCCGGGCCAGGAACCGTGCGCGGATGCCGGCGCGTTGCGCGCGATCGGTGATCTTCGTCGCCCTGCCCGTCAGCGTCAGCCTGGGATGGGCGAGCGGGTCGCCGGGGCCGGTCTCGGCGAGCAGGAGCGAGCAGCGCCCGTCGCGATCGAGGTGGCGGGTGTGGTGGGAGAGCTGCGACACCAGGAACAGCGGCGAGCCGTCGTGGTCGGTGGCGAGCGTGATCAGCGAGGCGAAAGGGTCGCCCGACGCCGTCAGCGTCGCCAGTGTGCCGGCCCGCGTCTGCCGCAGGAGGCGCTTGGCCTCGGCGAGCGGGCGGAAGTCCGGATCGCCGCCGGGCTGCGCGTCCTCGTTCGCCATCTCCCCGTCCGGCGCCCCGTTTCCATCCGGCGCCCTGTTCTCGCTCATCTCAAGGACCCTTTCCGGTGCGCCGCGCCACCACCCCGTGCCGGAACCAACCCTGCGAGGGTGCCGTTGGCCCGCCTGCATTTCGAAGGAGGGCCAGATGGCCGAAGTGTCCGACAAGTACGACGACCGGCAAAAGGTTTGGGAGCTGATCAAGGATGTCGGCATCGCGCTGATGGTCACGTCCACCCCCGAGGGCCTGCGCGGGCGCCCGATGGCGGCGCTGAACAAGGACTTCAACGGCGAACTGTGGTTCGCCTCCAACGACGGTGCTCCCAAGCTCGAGGAGATCGAGGCCGAGCATCACGTGTTGCTCGCCTACTCCGAGCCGAAAAGCCAGAACTACGTGTCGGTCGCCGGCTCGGCGACCATCGTCCATGATCCGGGCAAGGCGAAGGAGCTGTGGAGCGAGGCGCTGCGGGTGTGGTTTCCCAAGGGGCCGGACGATCCGGCGCTCGCCCTGATCAAGGTGAAGGTCGCGTCGGCCGAGTACTGGGACTCGCCTTCGTCGAAGTGGCTCTACGCCTACGGCTACGCGAAGGCGCGCCTCACCGGCGAGCCGCCGCGTGACGTCGGCGAGAACAAGGTCGTGACCTTCTAGAGAAGGATCAGCCGGCGGTGCGGCGATTGCGGCAGGAATGCCGCGGAGGCGGTGCCGCCGGGCTGCATCTTCCTTACGTGAACTTGACATCGCGCCCCGCTGGGGTCACGCGTCTTTCTCCTTTCCTGTCACATTTCGGCCGCACCGTGCCACAATGGTGCAGCTGGTGGCATCCATCGAGGCTGGAGGCCGCGATAGCTGGACGACCCATCGCCCAGCAGCCCTCCAGTGCAGCGTGAGACCCCGATGCCCAACATCGCCTTGGTCGACGACGACCGGAACATCCTCACCTCGGTGTCCATCGCGCTCGAAGGCGAGGGCTACCGCGTACAGACCTACACCGACGGCTCGATGGCCCTCGACGGGCTGAAGGCCAATCCGCCCGACTTGGCGATCTTCGATATCAAGATGCCGCGCATGGACGGCATGGAGCTGTTGCGCCGTCTGCGCCAACGCTCCGACCTGCCGGTGATCTTCCTGACCTCAAAGGACGAGGAGATCGACGAGCTGTTCGGCCTGAAGATGGGCGCCGACGACTTCATCCGGAAGCCGTTCTCGCAGCGCCTGCTGGTCGAGCGCGTCAAGGCGATCCTTCGCCGCGCCAACCCCAAGGAGGCGTCGGCGCAGAAGGAGTCCGAGGCCAAGATCCTCGAGCGCGGTCTGCTCAAGATGGACCCCGAGCGCCACACCTGCACTTGGAAGAACGACCCCGTGGTGCTCACGGTGACCGAATTCCTGATCCTTCAGGCGCTGGCCACCCGTCCCGGCGTCGTGAAGAGCCGCAACGCCTTGATGGACGCCGCCTACGATGACCAGGTCTACGTCGACGACCGCACCATAGACAGCCACATCAAGCGACTGCGCAAGAAGTTCAAGGTGGTCGACGACGACTTCGAGATGATCGAGACGTTGTACGGGGTCGGCTATCGCTTCAAGGAATAGCGCGCGAGACAGCATGCCCCGCAGCGTATCCTTAGCCTGCGAAGTCCCGCCATTCCGCGACCCGAGAGCCAGTTGAGCATCGACATCCAGCGTCCCGCCC
>CALMRL010000492.1 GCA_937873345.1 uncultured Beijerinckiaceae bacterium
AACGACCCGGATGGAATCCCCACCCCTGCGCCAACGTTCAGCGAAACTGCTCTAGTTCGACCACGCCGGATATGAACCAATGTAAAACGAAACCGCTCTAGATGATTAATTTGCCGAGCCGGCACACGATTGCCCATTCCTGAGACCTTACCGGCTGCACCGACATGCGCGAGTTATTGACAAGCACCATTTCCGCGCAACCGGGCTCGTCGCGGATGTCGGCCAGCGTCACGGGGCGCGGCACTGCATGGAGTGCACGCACGTCCACCTTGCCGAAACGGCCGCTCTCGTCTGTCGGATCGGCGGCGTAGGGAGCGATCACTTCGACGATGCCGACGATCTCTTTGCCCTCGTTGGAATGGTAGAAGAAGGCGTGATCACCGACGAGCATCGCGGCGAGGTGCTTCTTGGCGACGTGGTTGCGCACACCTGTCCAGGCGGTGCCGGCGGCGCCCGCCTCGACCATCATCGCCCACGACCAGGACGCCGGCTCGCTCTTTACCAACCAGTACGCCATCGCCGCTCCCTCGGACCGAGACTACTTACGCGAGCGCAGGAGAGGAGGAAACCGGCGGGATTGGGGCCCATCCATCATAGAATTACCCGAGCGGCACGAGCGCCTCGGTGCTACCGATCTGCCAGCATCGAGGGAGCGCGAACCAAAAGGTCTAGGCTCTCTCGTCGCTTGATCGTCGTGATCGCTGCACCGTCCGGGCGACGACACTGCTGGCGGAGGGAGCGGGATTCGAACCCGCGATACGGTTTCCCGTATACACACTTTCCAGGCGTGCGCCTTCAACCACTCGGCCACCCCTCCACGAGGCGCCTGAGCCCGCATCGTGCCGCGGGCCGGCGCTTCACCGGCGCGGCCGGCTACGGCCCGCTTCTATCGCCGCGACCGCAGCCGATGCAAGGCGCTTCCAAGGACTCGGCATCGCGGTGCAGGTTAACCGTTGGTCAAGCATCGTAGCCTAGCCGCTAAGGGATTACGCGCGGTCGGTTGCCGCGCTCCGCCCCGCACGGCGTATTGGGCTTGGCGCGCGGGAGCGGTAAAGCGGCGCTGACGCATCGGTTCGGCCTCTGAAAGGTGGTTGCGGCATGCATGCGACCGGAGTGGATTAGGAGCCCCAGGGGGATGCCGCCGGGTTCCGCGACGCCGTCCCTCCACCCCACGTGCCGCTCCTCGCCTATCCTGGCGGCTTATCCTGCCGTTGCTTGCCGCCGCCTTCCTCAGCGCCCACGCCTGCATCGCTCTGACGCGACACGCCGAGGGCATCGCGGCGATCTGGCTGCCCAATGGCCCCCTGCTCGCCGCTCTGCTGCGGCGGCCGCCGCGCCAGTGGCCGACGATCCTGCTGTGGGGCACGCTCGGCCTGCTGCTCGCCAACCTTGCCGCCAGCCGCAATCCCGCCCTCTCGCTGGATCTATCCGCCTGCAACCTCACGGAGGTGCTGCTCTACGCCGCCGTGCTGCGGCGAATGCGCGACGCCTCATCCCACCTCGATCTCGCCGACCCGCGACCGCTCGCCGCCTTTCGCGCGCTGTCGCTTGGTCCGGCGCCCTTGGCTTCGGCGCTGCTCGCGGCGGCCATGCTGAAGGCGACACACGGCGTCATCCCGCCAGCGTGTTCCGCCTATGATTCGCTGCCCACGCCATCGGCCTGTTCACCCTGGTGCCGCTGCTGGTGGCGCTGGAGCCGGCGGCAGCGCTGTTCCGCGCCGGCAATCGGTGCCGCCTCGGCTCTGCTGCTGATGGCGGCGACGCTGCTGCTCGTCTTCACCCAGGGCCGCTACCCCCTGCCCTTCCCCGCCTTCCCATCATTGACGCTCATCAACTTCCAGCTCGGCTTCGCCGGGATGGTGCTGGCGCTGGCGATGTTCCAGCGCTTCAGCCAGACCGATGCCTCGGCGGCGCGGCGATACGGCGGCTTCGGGCTCCGTCTCGCGATCTGCAAGGAACTCGTCGGGCTGATGGGCGGCGCGGTCGGCGTCGGAAGTCGGGGCGGACGCGGCCCGACCTTCTGGTTCATCGGGCGGCTGCCGAGCGCCGCCAAGGCTGACGCCTTACCGACCCCGGCCGAACCGATCCGTACCGGCCGCCTCCTCGTCGGGGACATCGAGGTCAACCTGTTGCTCGCCTGGGCCCTGCTTGAGGCCGACGGTCACCACATCACGATCGCCGCCAGCGGCGAAGCGGCGATCGCGGCCGTGCGGAACGACCCTTACGA
>CALMRL010000493.1 GCA_937873345.1 uncultured Beijerinckiaceae bacterium
CCTTCGTGTCGGACGAGGACGTCGAGCGGGTGGTCGCCCACCTCACGGCGCAGGGGCAGCCGGACTACCTCGAGACGGTGACCGAGGACCTCGAGGGCGAGGGCGACGAGGACGAGGCGGAGCCCGAGCCCGCCGTGTTCGACAAGACCGCGATGGGCGGCGCCGAGGACGATGCCACCCTCTACGAGCAGGCGGTCAAGGTGGTGCTGCGCGACAAGAAGGCGTCGGTCTCCTACGTGCAGCGGCGCTTGGCGGTCGGATACAACAAGGCGGCCTCGCTGATCGAGCGGATGGAGAAGGAAGGGGTGCTCGGCCCCGCCAACAACACCGGCAAGCGCGAGATCCTGGCGCACGGCCGCGGCCGCGTGATCTCCGGCGTGCCGGCGGCGGTCGGCGAGGAATAGGCGTCGCTCTCAAGCGCGGAGGATGCTGGGCCGGGGGGCAATCCCCCCGGTCCGTTGCGTTTGGGGAGGTGAGGATGCCATCACCCTCGCCCCGGCCCACCCGCGAAGGCGTAGGCGTCGAACAGCAGGCAGGCGGCGGTCGGCAGGCCGGCCAGAACCAGCGCCGCGCGGGCGTGGCCGGTGGCGAGGCGCTCCACCGAGGCGGCGCAGCAGGCGAGCAGCACCAGCACCGCCGCCGTGATCCACCGCCGATCGAGCGAGCCCAGCAGCAGCAGCGACGCCGCGAGGAAGAGGAGGTGCAGAGCCGAGAAGACCAGCGCCAGCACCGTCACCACCCTGTGCGCCTCGCGGTCGAGACCGGGCGCCGGTTGGCCGTCAGCGGGTTCCACCTCGGGCTGTCCTGCGGGCTCGGCGCTCACAGCTCGATCTGCCGGCCGATCTCGACCACCCGCTCGCTCGGCAGTTCCAGTACGTCGGTGAGGTGCGCCTGGTTGCGCTCCAGCGTCTCGAACAGGCTCTCGGCCACCGTGCCGAGCCGCCGGTGGCCCTTTTCGGCGCGCTTCACCGTCTCGTGGCCGACGTAGAACACGATCTTCTCGAGGTCGAAGTCGCAGCCCTCCTCCTTCAGCCTCGGCAGGGCCTCGTCGATCGAGACACGCTCCATGAAGCCGACGTGGTAGAGCACCCGCCACACGTTGGGGCACTCGTTGCGCACCTCGAAGCGGTCGTCAGGCGCCATCCGCGGCACCAGCTCGTTGACGGCCGTGAGGATCAGGACGTCGCGGTACAGGCAGCGGTTCTGCCGGACGTGCCAGGCGAGTAAAGGCGGCGTCGACTTCTGGGACTTAGACAGGAACACCGCCGTGCCCTCGGGCCTGGCTATGCCCTCCGCCTCGACCCTGGCGAAGAAGGTCGGAAGCGTCTCGGCGCGCTCGGTGAGCACGGCGGACACAGCCGCGGCACCCTTGTGCCACACCCGCATCAGCCCGTAGATCGCGAAGGCGATCACCAGCGGCACCCAGCCGCCTTTGGGCACCTTGAGCAGGTTGGCGCCGAAGAAGGCGAGGTCCACCGTGAACAGCGCGGCCGCCGCGAGGCCGGCGGCGACGAGCGGCCAGCCCCAGATCTCGCGCATCGCGTTGTAGCGCAGCACGGTGGTGAGCAGCATCGTCGTCGAGACCGCCATGCCGTAGGCGGCCGACAGGTTGTCCGAGGTACGGAAAGCCAGCGCCAGCGCCACCGTCGCCAGCATCAGCAGCCAGTTGACGCCGCCGACGTAGATCTGGCCGTAGCCCTCGTCGGAGGTCTGCTGCACCACCATCCGCGGCAGCCAGCCGAGCTGCACCGCCTGCCGCGTCATCGAGAACGAGCCGGTGATGATCGCCTGGCTGGCGATGATCGTCGCCACGGTCGCCAGCAGAACCAGCGGCACCAGCAGAGCCGGGGGGCAGAGCTGGTAGAAGATGTTGTCTCCGACCGGCGCGCCCTTCAGCACGATCGCCGCCTGCCCGGCGTAGTTCAGCACCAGCGCTGGGAACACGATCGAGAACCAGGACAGGCGGATCGGTTGCTTCCCGAAATGCCCCATGTCGGCGTAGAGCGCCTCGGCGCCGGTGGTGCACAGGAAGATGGAGCCGAGCAGGGCGAAGGCGGTGAAGCCGCCGTGGCCGAGGTAGTCGAGCCCGTACCAGGGATTGAGGCCGGCGAGCACCGCCGGGTTCTGCGCGATGCCGTAGGCGCCGAGGGCGGCGAGCACGGCGAACCACAGGAGCATCACCGGGCCGAATACCTTGCCGATGCGCGCCGTGCCGAAGGGCTGCAGCAGGAACAGGCCGAGCAGCACGGCGATGGTGGCCGGCAGCACGTAGGGCTTGAAGGCCGGCAGCGCCTGCGGCAGCCCTTCCAGCGCCGACAGCACAGAGATCGCGGGGGTGATGACGCCGTCGCCGTAGATCAGCGCCGCGCCGAACAGGCCGGCGGCGATGATCAGCGGGCGGCGCCCGCCGGCCTTCTTGATCAGGCTCATCAGGGCGAGGATGCCGCCCTCGCCCTCGTTGTCGGCGCGCATCGCGAGCCCGACGTACTTCACCGTGGCGATGACGATCAGCGTCCAGACGAGCAGCGACAGCGAGCCGAGCAGGGTCAGGCGCTTGGTGTCGCCGGCGTCGCCGAGCACGGTCTTCAGCGTGTAGAGCGGGCTGGTGCCGATGTCACCGAAGACGATGCCGAGCGCCGCGAGCCCGGCGCCAGCCAGCCCCTGCGTCGGCGCCTGCCTGCGCTTGGGGGCCTCGTCGCCGGTCTCCTCCTCGGCAAACTGGTTGACGGAGCCGCTGGATGCCTCGCTCATGCCCGCTCCGAAACGCAGCTGCCAAACCTGGCGACGCCGCTGCTTTGGCCCGGCCGCCGCGGCGGCGCAAGGCGGCGCAAGGCAGCGGATGCGCTCGCGAGGGAGCGGCGCACCATCTGATCGGCACGCGGAGGGGCGATCGGCGAAAGGAGGTCGAGCGAAGGGCTTGGGATCGCCGCGGTCTTGCTCTATACTACTTTCCATGCTGGCGCACGCTCACATGGCTCCTGCCGAGACCGCATCCCGGTCGGCCTGCCCGCGTGCCTACCTCGGCCTTAGCCGCCCCTGAGGGCCGGCCGGGCGATGCCTGGGCGCTCAGGGGACCGACGCTTCCACCGCCCCTGATCCTTATCGCCCCGCCGGGGCATCCCAGGACATCCTCCGTGAGCCCCACCCGAGCCGGCGACGCCGCCGACAGAATCATCATCTTCGACACGACCCTGCGCGACGGCGAGCAGAGCCCCGGCGCCACCATGAGCTTCGAGGGCAAGCTCGAGGTCGCCGCCCTGCTCGACGCGATGGGCGTCGACGTCATCGAGGCCGGCTTCCCCATCGCCTCGATCGGCGACTTCGAGGCGGTGACCGCCATCGCGAAGCAAACGAAGGGCGCCACCGTGGCCGGGCTCGCCCGCGCCATCGAGGGCGACATCAGCCGCTGCGGCGAGGCGGTGCGCCACGCCAAGCGCCCGCGCATCCACACCTTCGTCTCGACCTCGCCGATCCACCTCGCCCACCAGATGATGAAGAGCGAAGCCGAGGTGCTGGAGATCATCGCGCGCACGGTCGGCCAGGCGCGCAACCTCGTGCCCGACGTCGAATGGTCGGCGATGGACGCGACGCGCACCTCGCTCGACTATCTCTGCCGCTGCGTCGAGGCGGCGATCCGCGCCGGCGCCACCACGATCAACCTGCCCGACACCGTCGGCTTCGCCACGCCGGCGGAATACGAGGCGATGTTCCGGTCCGTGCGGGAGCGCGTGCCCGGCGCCGATAGAGCGATCTTCTCGACCCACTGCCACGACGACCTCGGGCTGGCGGTGGCCAACTCGCTGGCCGGGTTGGCGGGCGGCGCCCGGCAGGTCGAGTGCACGATCAACGGCCTGGGCGAGCGCGCCGGCAACGCCGCGCTGGAGGAGATCGTGATGGCGCTGCGCACGCGGCGCGACGCCCTGCCCTACGCCTGCGGCGTCGACAACACGATGCTGACCCGCGCCTCCAAGCTGGTTTCGGCGGTGGCCTCCTTCCCCGTGCAGCACAACAAGGCGATCGTCGGCCGCAACGCCTTCGCCCACGAGAGCGGCATCCATCAGGACGGGGTGCTGAAGCACGCGCTCACCTACGAGATCATGACGCCGGAGTCGGTCGGCGTCGCCAAGACCTCGCTGGTGATGGGCAAGCACTCGGGCCGCGCCGCCTTCAGGGACAAGCTGCGCGAACTGGGCTTCGCGCTCGGCGAGAACGCCTTCCAGGACGCGTTCGTGCGCTTCAAGGCGCTCGCCGACAGGAAGCGCATCGTCTACGACGAGGACATCGAGGCGCTGGTCGACGACGAGATCGGCCACGCCCACGAGCGCATCAAGGTGACGAGCCTCGACGTGCACGCCGGCACGGCCGGGCCGCAGACAGCCGCGATCACCCTCGACGTCGACGGCGCGCCGCGCGCCTTCAAAGCGACCGGCAACGGCCCGGTGGACGCGATCTTCAACGCCATCGTCGCGCTGGTGCCGCACAACGGCACGCTCGACCTCTACCAGGTGCACGCCGTGACGCAGGGCACCGACGCCCAGGCCGAGGTCACCGTGCGCCTCAGCGAGGGCGAAACCCAGGTCTCGGCGCGCGGCGCCGACCCCGACACGCTGGTCGCCTCGGCCCGCGCCTACGTCGCGGCGCTGAACAAGCTCCGGGCGAAGCGGGGGAAGATCCGCTACGACACGCCGGCGGGGTAGCCTGCGCGGGGCATCCCGGCTGCCGGATCGCCTGACGCTACGCAGCCTTGCCGGTGGCGCTCAGCCGCCGATCGACACGTCGGGTGAGCCGTCCTCGACCGTGCCGCCGCAGTCGATGGCGTCGCCGACCCGCCCGGCCTTGCGGCCGTTGAACCAGACCGAGGACGAGCCCTCCTTCAGGTGGCGTTCGTGCGGGTGCGCCTCGAAGGCGTCGCCGACCCGCACCGCCGGCTTGCCGTTGATCTCAATGTCGGGCGATCCCTCGATGGCCTTGGAGGCGGGGAAGCCGTCATGCTCGGAGCCGAGGTCGCCTTTGCGGGCTGCTCTGAGTACCATTTCGCGCCTCGCCTCCCAGACAAGTTCCTAATTCGGTCGATACCTTGGAATTCACATCGGTGGAACGGAAGCACTTGGATTGTTGGGATCGTACTCGCCAAATAGTCCATAGCGCGGGTTGTTTGGATCGAAGCTGTAGCCGGGCTTGTTGTCGTTGATCCAACGCATCCAGCTCTGCGTTGTCCGTGAGCTGTGAAGCTTGTTCCACTGATCGACCGTTCCCGATGAGAAACGCTTCTCGAAGTGGATCGTACCTGACCCCGTGTCGACGTAGTCCCAGCATTTATGACAGGTGACGTGATCGCCGAAGGAATAATCTTCCTTCATTTCGACATCGATGTTTGTTTCCGCCATCGGCAGGTGCTTTTCGCCCCATAACTGCCCGGTTGCCGACCCGTAGCGGATATGTGTCGCCAAAAAGACCGACTTGTCGTGCTCGTCGATGAGGAAGGCCTCGCAGTCGGGGAAGCCGTCGCCTGTCATGACATAGTTAATCTTCATGATCTTGTGCGCCGGGTCGAACACGATGTCGAGCTTGCCGAACACGTCGAGCACCGGGACGACCGTCTTGGAAGCCTGATAGGCATCGTTGCGCTCCCGCTGGTTTGTGGCGTTCATCTCCGGCATGGCAAAGTTCTGGCCGCCATGGTGCGTGGTAACGGTGATGTGCTGTATGGCGCCGGGCGTGTGTGGCGTGCCCTGGTATGTCGCTGTGCCCTTGGGCTGAACCCTTTGCTCCTGATATTCCTGATGCCAACCCATGATCGGTTGCGAACTTCGGTCTGATCCTGTCGCATTTTGCGGTTGCGAGTCACCCGAAATTTCAAATGTCGTTGTCGAATGGATCCTCGATGTAGCTCTATTTGAACTGGATGTAGCTCCATCTGGACTGTTCGAGAATCCGCGATGATCTCCTTCATATCCAAGTCCGCCTAGGCCAAAGTTTTTCTGCGAATGGAACGAGCGTGTGTAAAGCGTGAACTTTGGCATGTCTAATTTACGCCATGACCGGCAATGCAGACTCGCGCATGATCACCGAACAATTTGCAGTCGACAGCTTGCTTGATCTCGTCGAAGAAGTTTGAGCCGATCGCGTAGCTTTTTCTTTCATTGACGCGAGAGCCGAAGATATGAAAGACGTTAAATTGTTCGATGGAGACCTGCTCGCCCTGCAGATTATTATAATTACCCGAGCCAACCGTCAGAAGCTTCGAACGGGTCGACCTCGACCGATCGACGTCAGCCGGCGCACGATCGAAACGCAGGGACCATTGCTCGTTCGACGCGTGATCGAAGTAAACGAAGCTGAGGGTCGCCGCCACCTCGACCCGCACGGCCTTGACGTCGAGCAGGGGCGCAACTTGGGGAAGGAGAATGATCGTCCCGCCCTCCGTCAGGATTGGGTCTCGGAGAATGATCGTCACATCCATGTCGGCGACATCCGCTGGTCCATTCAGTTCCCACAGTGCTACCCCAGCCGCAAGGAGCGCGGCGGCGATGAACAGCCAAACCCATCGCTGCCTCATCGCGCCACGACACCCCGCGACCTCGATGGAATGGCACGGAGGGGACGACGAGTCGGCATGACACGTTCCTAATTCAATTCGATCTTCTTGCCGATGATCTTGATGTCCGTTCCTTGTAGCGTGATGCTGCCGTCCTTCGACATCGTCAGGCTCGACTGGCCGCAAACGAAGCTGATCTTGTCAGCGACGGTGACGCTGTAATCGGCTCCCACCGTCTTCTGGAACGCGCCGTGGGACGCGATGTAGGTCTGCTTCTCGCTCGAAAAGACCACATCGCCGGCGGCATGTACCACCTTGTCACCGCCAACCCGCTCCGAGGACGCCTGCCCGACGACGTCGGTCTTCGTTCCCATGACATTGAGCGTGTAATTGCCTTTGTCGGCCGCCTCTGTGCCGGTCCCGATGTAGTAGGTGACTTGACGCAGACCGCGGGGATCTTGTCGGAGACCCGCGTCAAGCATGAAGCCCGTCGCCGAACTGCCGACCACGATCGACCAGTTGCCGCCGACGAACTCGGTCTTGTTGCGTTGCACCTCATCGAGGGCATTGCCGCCGGTTGAGATGACGCTGTTGTTGTCATTTCGCCGCGAGAAATTGTTGAGGACCTTCTCGGTCATGTCCTTCTGTGCATGAATGTAGATTTCCTGTCGGCCATTGAAGTCCTCCAAAGACAGCTCATTATGACCTGCACCTTTGTAGGTATGGGATCGTATGACCATGCAGGTCTTGTTCTTAGGCAGGGTGTAGGGCACTTTGTTGGTCGGGTCCGGCACCAGCGCCATCACGAAGGGACGATCGGGATCGCCTTCCTGGTAGCTCACCAGGCACTCCATGCCGACGCGCGGGATCACCTGGTGGCCCCAGCTGCCGCCCGCCCAGGGCTGGCCCACCCGGCTCCAGCAGGTGTCCGAGCCGTCCTTCGCCGCGCGGCGGTCCCACGGGAACCACACCTTCACCTGCCCGTACGGGTTGGTGAAGATCTCCTCGCCCGACGGCCCGGCGATCAGCGCCACCTGCTGCCCGTTGATGCGCGGACGACGCTGGCGGCGGTGCGGCGTCGCCGGCGTGGTGGCGGGCAGCGTCGAGAAGCTGTTCGCGTAGCTCGGCATGCGCCGCTCCGTTGCCTGTTCGGCGCGGCCGGCGCTCATCGGCGTCGCCTCGTAGCTCGGATCGTCCGCCTCGTGCCTGATCGCCGTCACCACTTGGCGCGCGAACACGTTCTCGGGCTTAGCGACGTCGACGGGGGTGAAGGTCTGCCCCGGCGCCAGCGTGCGCACGGTGGACTGCGCCTCGACCGTCTCGTAGCCGGTCTCGGTGGCCTGGATGCGCCCGGTCATCGCCTGCTCGGCGGAGCTCGTATCCTCGAACCGCCCGGGGTACTCGTAGAGCTCGGCCTGCGCGTTGCCCGGCACGGAGGCGAACGTCTGCTGCGTCGCGCCCGGCGAGGACATCGAGGTCCAGTTCCAGTCGCGCCCGCTCCTCTGCCCGGGGGTGAAGGCGAAGCTCCGCCGCCAGTCGGTGATGTGGTCCTGCGCCGGCGATCCCAGCGAGAAGCGCATCTGCGGCTCGGGCGCCGCGTCGTAGCCCGATGCATGGTCGGCAACGATCAGCGTGTGCCTGCCCTGCGCGTGGACGTGCCAGTATAGAAAGGCATCCTGTTCCATCCTGCGCAGCATGTAGTCGAGGTCGGTCTCGTTCCACTGCACCGAGTACTCGCGCGTGGGCAGCTGGCTGGTGATCCTGAGCTGGTAGTCACTGATGCCGTGCTCGCTCAGCAGCGTCTCGATCACCTGCGCCGTCGTCATGTTCTGCCATATACGGCAGTCGCTGCGCTGGCTCAGCGTCCACAGCTTCGGCCGCAGCGTCAGCGCGTACGACCGCGTGCCCCTCGTCAACAGCGGCCCCTCGTGCAGGTGGGTGGCGAAGCCGTTCCACCAGCGCGTGCCCTCGTCCTTCAGCTTCAGCCGGATGTCGACCGACGAGCCGATCAGGTCACCGGCCGCGAGGTCGTCGCGCTGCGCCTTGACCCTGAGCTGCATCGTGAACAGCGCGTTCACCGCCTCGTCGACGTCCAAGTGCTCCAGCAGCAGCACGTCGCTGCCCAGCGCTGTCGCTACCGCCATCATCCGCCCGGTCTGCGTGTAGGGGAGGCGGTCCGAGGTCAAGGGCAGTTTTCCTAGCAGATGGTGCAGCGGTCGGCGACGCACGACGGACGTGGTTGACGCCGATCAACGTCTCGCGCAATCCGTGCAGCAAACATCAAGCTTGTGACTCCCGCAAGACGCTCACCCGTTTGACGCGGGATGCCGCACCCTACAGCACCGCCTCGAACTGATCGGCGATCCAATCCGCCTCCCCCTCGCCGATGACCAGCGGCGGCGCGATGCGGATGGTGTGCTCGTGCGTCTCCTTGGCGAGCAGGCCGCGTCCGCGCAGCCGCTCGCACACGGGCCGCGCCCCGCCGACGTGGCGTGCAGTTCCACCGCGATCATCAGCCCGCGGCCGCGCACCTCGCGCACGGCTGGGCCCGCCACGGCCTGGAGGTTAGCGAGGAGGCGGGCGCCGACGCGGGCCGCGTTCTCGATCATCCCCTCCTCGACGAGCACGCGCAGCGAGGCCGAGGCGACGGCGCAGGCGAGCGGGTTGCCGCCGAAGGTCGAGCCGTGCTCGCCGGGCCTGAGCACGTCCATCACCGCGCTCGGCGCCAGCACGGCGGAGACGGGATAGAAGCCGCCGCCGAGCGCCTTGCCGACCAGCGTCACGTCGGCCTCGACGCCCTCGTGCTCCTCCGCGAGCAGGCGGCCGGTGCGCCCGAGCCCGGTCTGGATCTCGTCGAGGATCATCAGCACGTTGCTCGCCGTGCAAAGCTCGCGCATCCGGCGGAGATAGCCCGCCGGCGGGATCACCACGCCCGCCTCGCCCTGGATCGGCTCGGCGAGCACGGCGACGGTGTTCGGCCCGATCGCCCGTTCCAGCGCCGCGGCGTCGCCGTAGGGCACGACCAGGAACCCCCGCGCGAAGGGGCCGAAGTTGTGGCGCGACGCGGGATCGGAGGAGAAGCCGACCACCGCGATGGTGCGGCCGTGGAAGTTGCCGTCGCAGACCACGATCTCGGCGCGGCCGCCCGGCACGCCCTTCACCTCGTAGCCCCACTTGCGGGCGAGCTTCAGCGCGCTCTCCACCGCTTCGGCGCCCGAGTTCATCAGCAGCGCCCGCTGCGAGCGAGTGAGGGTGCAAAGCTGCTCCAGCAAGGGCGCAAGGCGCGCGACGTCAGCGTCAGGCGGCCCGCCTGCTCCACCATCGCCGCGAGGATCTTCGGGTGGCAGTGCCCCTGGTTGACGGCGGAGTAGGCGGCGAGGCAGTCGAGGTAGCGGCGCCCCTCGACATCCCACACGGTGGCGCCCTCGCCCCGCGCCAGCACCACGTCTAGGGGCCGATAGTTGTTGGCGCCGTATCGCCACTCCGTGGCGACGAGGTCGGCGGCATGGGCCGTCCCGCCCGGTCCGAGCAGCGTTCCCATCGCCTCCCCTAGGCGGCCCGGTGGAGCGAGGCCGGCTCGACGGCGGCGCGGTCGAGGCGCAGCGTCATGCAGTAGGCGCCGCCGCCCGACAGGATGAAGGGGGCGAGGTCGATGTCGACGACGCGGTAGCCGCGCTCGGCGAGCGTGGCCCGCAGCCGCTCCGCCGCCTGCGCCATGATCACGGTGCGGCCGATGGCGACGGCGTTGACGCAGAAGCGCGCGGCGTCCTCGTCCGAGGCCTCGATCCGCTGCGAGGCGTCGACGCGATCGCGGATGAGGCCCTGCCCCTCAGCGGTGAAGGCCTGGGGATAGTACAGCACCTCGCCGCCCGGCAGCGGGCAGAAGCAGGTGTCGAGGTGATAAAACTTCGGCGTGGCGAGTTCGAGCGCCACCGTCTCGCGGCCGAAGAAGCCGGCGACGGCCTCCAGCCCCTGGCGGTTCGAGCGCTGGCCGTGAGCAGCCCAGAACAGCGCGCGGCCCGCGTCGAAGATCGCGTCGCCGGCGCCCTCCTGAACGGCGCCCTCGGGAAGCTCCGCCACCTCGTCGACGAGGTCGCGCTCGCGCAACGCGGCAAAGGCGCGGGCGAACACCGGTTCCTCGACGCGGCGCTCGGGGTGGAGGAAGCGGGCGAGCAGCACGCGGCGGTCGAGCAAGGTCGCGGCATTGGCGGGGAAGACGAGGTCGGGCGCGCCGGGATGGCCGGCCACCATCTCGATCTCGGCGCCGGCGAGGCGAAGCGCGTCGGCGAGGTTGGCCGAGGCCGCGCGGGCGGCGGCATGGAGCCCCTCGCTGTCGGCCTGCCACAGCCGCGGCGACATCCACGGATTGATCGCGTAGCTCACCGCGTAATGCGCGGGATCGACCATCATGAAGCGCGGCGACACGGCTCGTCCTCCCCCTCGAAAGCGGGCGGACCATGCGCGAGGCGGATGCGAAGGGAAAGCAGGCGACCTGCGCGATCTGCTGGCCTAACCTGACGAAATGCCAGCTCGGTCTGGCGATTTGCCGGGACGAGCATGGACGACCTCGATCAGCGCCTCCTCGCCCTGCTGCGCGACAACGCCCGCGCGCGGCTGGCGACGCTCGCCAAGAGCCTCAAGGTGTCGCGCGGCACGGTGCAGAACCGCATCGAGCGGCTGCAGGCCGGTGGCGTGCTGCTCGGCTTCACCGTGCGCACCGGCGGCGGCCAAGCCGGACGGGTACGCGCGATCACCACGGTCGCCATCGAAGGCGGGCGATCGGCGGCGGTGCTGGCGGCGCTGCGCCTGATCCCCGCCGTCCAGGCGGCGCACACCACCAACGGCCGCTGGGACCTCGTCGCGGAACTGGAAACGCCCGATCTCGCCGGCTTCTCCGCGGCGCTCGACGCGATCCGCAGGGTGGACGGCATCGCGGCCAGCGAGACCAGCCTGTTGCTGACCACCGTGCGGTTCTGACCCTCGGGCGTTCCGGCCCTCAGGCGGTCCGGGTCACCTCGACGGTGAGGTGCGACAGGCCGCCGGCCGTGCCGAGCAGCGCGCGGTAGTAGCCGGCGTCGCGCGCCTCCGACGTCACCACCGAGACGATGGCGCCGAGATGGCCGGGGCCGAGGCGCCACAGGTGCAGGTCGGCGACCCGGTCGCCCGCTCCTTCCACCGCCGCGCGCAGCCGGCCGCTCATCGCCCGGTCGGGGTCCATGTCGAGCAGGATGGCGCCGGTGTCGCGGATCAGGCCGTAGGACCAGGCGGCGATGACGGCGGCGCCGACGAGCCCGACGACCGGGTCCATCCACAGCCAGCCGAACAGGCGAGCGAGCATCAGGCCGACGATCACCATCAGCGACACGGCGGCATCGGCGGCGACGTGGACCACCGCCGCCCGCATGTTGTTGTCGCGCGAGGCCGCGCTGTGGGCGTGGTGACGATGGCTGTGATCGTCATGGTCGTGACGGCCGTGGTGGTGATGAGGCCCGTGCCGGCCGCCGGCGAGCAGCCAGGCGCTGGCGACGTTGACCGCCAACCCGAGCGCCGCGATCGGGATCGCCTCGCCGAAGCGGATCGGCACGGGCGCGAACAGGCGCGAGAGCGACTCGGCGCCGATCAGCACGGCGATCAGCGCCAGCACCACCGCGCTGGTGAAGCCGGCGAGGTCGCCGAACTTGCCGGTGCCGAAGGAGAAGCGGGCGTCGCCGGCGTGGCGGCGGGCGTAGGTGTAGGCCAGCGCAGCAAGCAGCAGGGCGCCGGCGTGGGTGCTCATGTGCAGGCCGTCGGCGACGAGCGCGATCGAGCCGTAGGCGAGGCCGCCGGCGATCTCCAGCACCATCATCGCGCCGCACAGCGCGATCACCCCCCAGGCCCGACGCTCGCTCGCCTCGTGGCCCTCCCCGAGGAAGAGGTGATCGTGCGCGGGCGCCCCGCCCAAGGGATGACCGTCGCTCATGGCGCTCCTTCGCGTCGGGATGTTCCGGCCGGCATGGGGTACCCCCCTATGTCGCCGACGTCCAGCGGCGGCCGTCTCCGGCAAGCGACGGCTGGCAGCCGACTTGTTTTGGCCATAGCGGGATCGGAGACCGTCGGGGCGACAGCACAACAAGACCGGGAGGCTTCCTTGCGCCTGCTCCTCGCCGCCGCGCTCATCGCCGGCCCGGCCCCGCTTTCGGCGGTCGCGGCCCGCACCATCAGGTACCCCGAAGCCAAGCCGATGGTGCTGTTCGAGGTGCCCGACGACTGGGCGGTGACCCCCGCCGACGGCGGGCTGCAGCTGGCGTCGCCCGACCATACCTCGATCATCCTCGCTGCCATGGCCAAGCCCGGCAAGGCCGACCTCGCCGCCTTCCAGAAGGCGGCGGCGCAGCGGATGATCGAGTTCGGCGTCGCCTTCGACCCGCACGCCGAGGTGCCGAAGGCATCGCACTCGGTGACGGAGAAGAACCGCATCACCGCGCTGCTCGGCCCGGAGACGCAACCCAAGGTGAAGGCCGGCGAGTTGCAGCCGCTCTCCACCATGCCCTCGATGGCGCTGCTCGGCCAGGCGCCGGAATCGACGATCGCCAACACGAGCGGCATCGAAACGGGGGACGGGAAGACGGCCGGCAAGGATGGCGAGGGCGGCAAGGCAGAAGGCGGCAAGCCGCTGCACTTCGCCTCGGCGGTGATCTACGGCGCGACGCTCGGGGGCAAGCCGGTCGACGTGCAGTTCCTGAACTTCGGCCTGAGCAGCGAGCAGTCGTTCCTGATGCAACAGGAATCGAGCGGCGACGACGCCCGCGCCGGCACGATCATCCGGTCGGTGCGCGCGATCAAGTGATGAGGTCGCGCATCGGCGCCACGCCGAGCGTGCCGGGGAACACCGCCGTGCCGAGCACCGCCGGCGACAGGTCGAACTGCGCCGCGAGCACGCCCTTGACGACAGCGCGCAGATCGGTCGTCGGCTTGAGGTCGCGGCCCTCGTGGAGCTGCGCCGCCTTCAGCCCCGGCCAGTCGGCGATCACCCGGCCGCCGCGGACGCAGCCTCCGGCGAGGAAGGCCACCGTGCCGGTGCCGTGGTCGGTGCCGTTGGTGCCGTTGACGCGCGCCGTGCGGCCGAACTCGGTGACGGCGACGACCACCGTGTCGCGCCACGCGTCCCCGAGGCCGGCCTCGAAGGCGGCGAAGCTCTCGTCGAGGCCGCCGAGCAGCTGCATCAGCCGGCCGGTGGCGCCGCCCTCGCCGGCGTGGGTGTCCCAGCCGTCGAAGACCAGCGCGGCGACGCGGGGGCCGTC
>CALMRL010000494.1:0-689 GCA_937873345.1 uncultured Beijerinckiaceae bacterium
AGGGTACCGTGCTGCTGATCGACGCCATGGGGCGGCGCGAGGGCCACGGCGACGTGGTGCGCCTCGTGCGCGGCGTATCCGGGTCCGTGCCGATGCGCGTGGAGGGCGTGCTGCGCCCCGGCTACGGCATGGTGATGCCCTGGGTGAGCCGCCTCGCCGACGGGCGCATCGCCGCCGTGGCGGGGCCCGACCGCTTCGTGCTCGACACGCCGGTGGCGCTGCGCGGCGAGGATTTCCGCACCGTCGGGACCTTCACGGCGGAGGAGGGCAGCGAGACGCCCTTCACGCTGACGTGGTCTCCCTCCTACCACCCCGTGCCCCAGGCGGTGGACGCCGCCCAGCTCATCGAGCTCGTCACCGAGGACTGGAACGGTTGGACCAAGTCGCACCGCACCGAATGCGCGGGCGACTGGGTCGACCTCGTGCAGCGCTCGCTCATCACCCTCAAGGCCCTCACCCATTACGAGACCGGCGGCATCGTGGCGGCGCCCACGACCTCGCTGCCCGAGCAGCTCGGCGGCCCGCGCAACTGGGACTACCGCTATTGCTGGCTGCGCGACGCCACGCTGACGCTCTACGCGCTCCTCACCTCGGGCTTCCTCGAAGAGGCCAGCGCGTGGCGCGACTGGCTGATCCGCGCCATCGCGGGCTCGCCCGACCAGATGCAGATCATGTACGGCATCGCGGGC
>CALMRL010000494.1:805-1414 GCA_937873345.1 uncultured Beijerinckiaceae bacterium
GGTGCTCGAGGCCATGTACCAGGCGCGGCGCCGGGGGCTCGCGCCCGACGACAACGGCTGGAACCTCGAGCGCGCGCTCGTCGAGCACCTCGAGACGATCTGGGAGCAGCCCGACGAGGGCATCTGGGAGGTGCGCGGCGGCCGCAAGCACTTCACCGCCTCGAAGGTCATGGTGTGGGCCGCCTTCGACCGCGCCATCCGGTCGATCGAGGAGTTCGAGCTCGCCGGCCCGGTCGACCGCTGGCGGACGGTGCGCGACCGGGTCCATGCCGAGGTCTGCGCGAAGGGCTACGACGCCGAGCGGGGCCATTTCACCCAATATTACGGCGGCACCGCGCTCGACGCGAGCCTGCTCATGATGGCCATGGTGGGTTTTTTGCCCGCCGACGACCCGCGCGTGGCCGGCACCGTCAAGGCCATCGAGGAGCGCCTGATGGAGGACGGCTTCGTCAAGCGCTACGACGAGGCCGGCAACGTCGACGGGCTGGCGGGCGGCCACGAGGGCGCGTTCCTGCCCTGCTCGTTCTGGCTCGCCGACAATTACGTCCTGGCGGGCCGGTTCGACGAGGCGCGGGCGCTGTTCGAGCGGCTCGTCGCGCTGTGCAACGA
>CALMRL010000495.1 GCA_937873345.1 uncultured Beijerinckiaceae bacterium
GTCGCCCCGCCGCATCAAACCCTCGCCGACCAGCACGGTGCCTATTGCCTCCGCCTCGTCGTGCACCTCCACGAGCACGTCCATGCCCAGCGCCACGGCGGCGTCGCGCAGGTCGCGCGCGGCCGCCGTGGCGCTGGGCATGGACGTGCTCGTGGAGGTGCACGACGAGGCGGAGCTGCGGCGCGCGCTGGCGCTCGGCACCCGGCTCGTCGGCATCAACAACCGCGACCTGCGCAGCTTCGAGGTCTCGCTCACCACCTCGGAGCGGTTGGCCACGATGGTGCCGGCAGATCGCATCGTCGTCGGCGAGAGCGGCATCGTCACGGCGGCGGATTGCGGCAGGCTCGCCCGCCATGGCATCCGCACCGTCCTCGTCGGCGAGAGCCTGATGCGCCGGCTCGACGTCGCCGGAGCCACCCGCGAGCTGCTCGGCCAAGCACCGGCCGAGGCGGCCCCTCTCGCGGCGGCGCTGCCTTGAGCGAACCAACAGGACGCCTGACCCATCTCGACGCCGCCGGCGCGGCCAGCATGGTCGACGTGTCGGGCAAGGCGGTGACCGAGCGCGTCGCTGTCGCCGGCGGCTCGATCGCGATGCAGGCCGCGACGCTCGACCTGGCGCTCAGCGGCTCGGCGAAGAAGGGCGACGTGATCGCCACCGCCCGCCTCGCCGGCATCATGGCGGCGAAGCGCACGGCGGACCTCATCCCGCTCTGCCATCCTCTCGCGCTCGACAGGGTGGCGGTGGACGTCGAGGCCGATCCGGTGCTGCCCGGCTTCCACGTCACCGCGACGGTCAAAGTATCGGGCCGCACGGGCGTCGAAATGGAAGCGCTGACGGCGGTTTCGGTCGCCCTGCTCACCCTCTACGACATGCTGAAGGCTGTGGATCGCGGGATGCGCATCGACGGCATCGCGCTTCGCCGGAAGTCCGGCGGCGCTTCGGGAGACTGGATCGCTTGAGCGGAGATGACGGTTTGCTGCCGGTCCCGGAGGCGCTCGCCCGCATCCTCGCCGGCATCGTTCCCCTTCCCGCCGAGAATGTGGCGCTGCACGAGGCGGCCGGGCGCACGCTGGCGCGACCGTTGGCGGCACTGCGTACCCAGCCACCGAGCGACGTTTCGGCGATGGACGGCTACGCGCTGCGCCACGACGACCTCGGGGGACCGCTGCGCATCGTCGGCGAAAGCGCGGCCGGACGCGCCTACGAAGGAATACTGCAACCGGGCGAGGCCGCGCGCATCTTCACCGGCGCCGCCGTGCCGTCGGGCTCCGACACCGTCCTGGTGCAGGAGAGCGCCCGCGTCGAGGACGGACGGCTCGAGGCACTGGAGCACCCCGACCGCGGCCGCAACATCCGCCGCGCCGGCATCGACTTCAGGGAAGGCGAGACGCCGCTGCCGGCCGGACATCGCCTCGGCCCATCATCGCTGGCGCTCGCTGCCGCGATGAACCATCCGCTGCTGCCCGTCACGCGGCGGCCGCTCGTCGCCATCATCGCCACCGGCGACGAATTGGTGCGGCCGGGCTCGCCCGTCGGCAAGGATCGAATCGTCGCCTCCAACGCCTACGCCGTGGCTGCCATCGCCGTCGGGGCGGGCGCGCGGGCGCTCGATCTCGGCATCGTGCCGGACCGCCTCGAAGCGGTGGAGGCGGCGATCAACGCCGCGCGCGAGGCCGACGCCGACGTGCTGGTGACGCTCGGCGGCGCCTCCGTCGGCGATCACGACCTCGTCAAGCCGGCGCTCGCCCGACAGGGCATGGAGGCCGGCTTCTGGCGCATCGCGATGCGCCCCGGCAAGCCGCTGATCCACGGTCGCCTCGGCGCGATGACGGTGCTCGGCCTACCCGGCAACCCTGTGTCGTCGATCGTCTGCGGACTGCTCTTTCTGGTGCCGCTGCTGCGCGCGATGGCAGGGGACCCCGATGCGAAGGCCGATCGCAGCGAGCCCGCCTTGCTCGGCTGCGACCTGCCGGTGAACGGCGACCGGCAGGATTACATGCGCGCCATATTGGCGCGCGACGCGGACGGCCGGCCGGTCGCCACCCCGGCCCGCAGCCAGGACTCCTCGATGCTGAAGGTGATGGCGCAGGCGAGCTGCCTCCTCGTGCGTGAGCGCAACGAGGGTCCGCGCAGGGCAGGCTCGCCCTGCCGCATCCTTCGGCTCGGCGAAGGCTGCTAAGCTTTCATTCGCCGACGATGTGCAACACCACCTCGCGGCGATGGGGCGCGCGACGGTGCTCGAACAGGTAGATGCCCTGCCAAGTGCCGAGCATCAGCCGACCGTCGAGGATCGGCACGGCGAGCTGGATGGCGGTGAGCGCCGCTCGCAGGTGCGCCGGCATATCGTCCGGCCCTTCGCTGTCGTGGCAGTAGTCCCCGCCCTCGGGGGCGATGCGCTCGAAGTAGGCGGTGATGTCGGTGCGCACGTCGGGGTCGGCGTTCTCCTGGATCAGCAGCGACGCCGAGGTGTGACGGCAGAAGAGGGTTGCGAGCCCGCTGACGAAGCCCTCGCCCGCGACCGCCTCGGCGACAGCGGTGGTGAAGTCGGTCAATCCCTTGCCGTGCGTCACGATCGTGATGCGCCGGATCACCTGCCGAAGCGCCATCAGAGTCCTCGCATGCATTCAGATACGAGACCACTTTGCGTGTTGACCGCGACCTCCACAAGAACTTAAAAGGAACAAAACGGCACGTTCACCCTTTGTTTTGGGTGGACGCCAAGTGGCTGATCGGAAACGACGCCGCGGCCCTGCTGACCGGGACACGATCATGTTGACGAAAAAGCAAAGCGAGTTGCTCCGGTTCATCAACGAGCGCCTGAAAGAGGCGGGCGTGCCTCCTTCATTCGACGAAATGAAGGAGGCGCTCGATCTGCGTTCGAAGTCCGGCATTCACCGTCTGATCATCGCCCTGGAAGAACGCGGCTTCATCCGCCGCCTGCCGAACCGAGCCCGCGCCCTGGAGGTGCTGAAGCTTCCCGAGGCCTCGACCCCGTCACCAGCGAGGGCGAGGCGTTTCGAGCCTTCGGTGATCGAGGGCAATCTCGGCCGCGTGCGCCCCTCGGCGAGCGTCGAGGACGAGGCTCGCGGCGTGGTGAGCATCCCCGTGATGGGTCGTATCGCCGCGGGCACGCCGATCTCGGCGCTGCAGAGCCGCTCGCACTCGGTCGGGCTTCCCCCCGACATGCTGCCGGCTGGCGAGCATTACGCGCTGGAGGTGCGCGGCGACTCGATGATCGAGGCCGGCATCCTCGACAGCGACACGGTGATCATCCGTCGCCAGGACACCGGCGAGACCGGCGACATCGTGGTGGCGCTGATCGACGACGAGGAGGCGACGTTGAAGCGGCTGCGCAAGCGCGGCGCTTCGATCGCTCTGGAAGCGGCCAACCCTGCCTATGAGACGCGCATCTTCGGGCCGGACAGGGTGCAGATCCAGGGCAAGCTTGTCAGCCTGATTCGCCGCTACTGACTCGGTCGCCGCGCACCCGCCGTGACCAGGGCCGAGGCGGCGCGGGCGACCAGGGTCGGTCCTCGCCGATCGCGCGGGCGTTGCGCTGAGCGAAGCCGTCGCTGCCGAGGGTGAGGGCGACGGCTCCGGTTTCACGCAGGTGCGGTCTGTCGAGGACGATCGTGGCGGCACACCCCTCCGGCGCCCAGAGAGGCGACACCACGATCGCCGCGCGCTGGCAATCCTCGTCGAATGCGGCGCGGTCGAGGACGAGCGCGACGGTTTGTCCGTTGGGCAGGCGGGCGGTGCAGCCCAGCGGATCGCAGCTGTCGCGCGAAATGGCGACGGCAGCGTCGCGTCCATCGCCATCGCCGCGCAGCCACTGCTCGGCGGCGAAGGCACTCGGCCGCGGACCGATCACCGCGAGCCGACCGTCGGCGCCGCGCACGGCGAGGGCGCTCCCGTCGGCCGGCACGGCGATATCGGTATTTGGCCCGCTCAATGCACCGATCAAGCCGACAAGCGCGAACGGCACGGCACTCAACTGCAGCAGCGCCGTCCGCCAGATCACCGTCGATAGTACCGCCATGGCGAGAAACGGCAGAGCGAAGGGCGCGAAGGACGGCAGGTGCAGGCGCGCGCCGGGCAGCGCAGCGATCAATCTTGCCAGCCCCATGATGAGACCGATGCCCAGGCCCACCCAGTGCCAGACCGGGCCGTCGAGGCCGAGCAGCGTGCCAAGAAGCGCGCCGGGCACCGCGAAGATCTCGATGACGGCGAGAGTCAGCGGATTGCCGAAGAGCACGTAGGGGTTCAGCTCGTGGAAGTCGCAGGCCATGAAGCCGGCGGTCGCCGCCGAGGCGCAAGCCGTCGCCAGCAGCGCATCGCGCAGGCCGTGGCCGGAGCGGCCGAACAGCCGGCGTCTACTGGCGCGCCGCGGCATGTCGAGGCCGCCGCCCGCCGGCGGGCGACGTGCCTCGTGCACGGCGATCAGTCCGGCGACGGCGGCGAAGGAGAGCTGGAACGAAGCGCCGAGCAGCGCCTCGGGCTGGAGGGCGAGCACCACCAAAGCCGCGAGGGCGAGATTGCGCATCGTCAGGGCGCGACGGTCGAGCAGCACCGCGCCGAGCATGATGAGGGTCATGATCAGCGCCCGTTCGGTGCCGATGCGCGACCCCGTCATCACGTCGTAGCCGATCGCGGCGACGATCGCGGCGGCAGCCGCCCACTTCTTGATGGGTTGGTTCAAGGCCAGCGTGCGGCTCAGCGCGAGCAGGCGGCGCAAGCCGACGAAGAAGATGCCTGCGACCAGCGTCATCTGCACGCCGGCGATGGTGATGACGTGGAATATGCCGGCTTCGCGGATCAGCTCGCGGGCGTGTTCCGACAGCAGGTCGCGCTTGCCCGTCACCATCGCGGCGGCAATCGCGCCTTCATCGCCGCCGACGATTGCGTCGACACGGGCGGCGAGTGCGTTGCGGGCGCGGTCGACCGCCGTTGCCGCGGCAAGCGCGAGGCCGGGAGCCTCCGGCGCCTCCGCCGTCTCGATGCGGCCGAGCACGTTGCCGACCGCGCCGATGCGGGCGAACCAGGCG
>CALMRL010000496.1 GCA_937873345.1 uncultured Beijerinckiaceae bacterium
CTCCCGGCCGCCGCGCCCGAACCGCCGCACCTGCCCTGATGAGCGCTTTTCGATGAGCGCCCCCGAATGAGCGATGCGGGCATCGCGGTGGAACGGACGGCGCGGGCCGGCACCGCGCCGCGCATCCTCGTCGTCGAGGACGAGGAGACGCTGAACGTCCTGCTCACCTACAACCTCGAGGCGGAGGGCTTCGCCGTCACCTGCGTCGAACGCGGCGACGAGGCCGACCTGCGCATCCTCGAAAACCCGCCCGACCTCGTCATCCTCGACTGGATGGTGCCGGGCGTCTCGGGGCTGGAGATCTGCCGCCGCGTCCGCGGCCGCCACGCAACCCGCGGCCTGCCGATCATCATGCTTACCGCGCGGGGCGAGGAGGCGGAGCGGGTGCGCGGGCTGCAGACCGGCGCCGACGACTACATGGTCAAGCCTTTCTCGGTGCCGGAGCTGATCGCCCGCGTCCGCGCCCTCCTGCGCCGCGCCAGCCCCGACAGGGTGGCCTCGCGGTTGGTGGTCGGGCCGTTGGAGCTCGACCGCGAGAACTGGCGGGTGCACCGCGCCGGCCGCACCGTGCGCCTCGGCCCGACCGAGTTCCGGCTTCTGGAGCACCTGATGGCCAAGCCCGGCCGGGTGTTCTCGCGCGCGCAGCTGCTCGACGGGGTGTGGGGGCTGTCGGTGGAGAGCGACGAGCGCACGGTCGACGTCCACGTCGGCCGCCTGCGCAAGGCGCTCTCCGACGAGGGCGAAGCCGACCCGATCCGCACTGTGCGGGGGGCGGGGTATGCCTTCGACGAGACGTTCGGGGGATAGGGCGCGGCCATCCCATCATTGCGAACCGCAGGCGAAGCAACCCAGCAGCCGCGTGTGAGCATCCGCCAAGAGGGTGCTCTGCCGCTCCTGGGTTGCTTCGCCTGCGGCTCGCAATGACGGACCTGCAACGACCGATTGGCCACATCCGCTATCCGACGCGGTTTGCGCTGAAGAAACCGCTTGCGCCCCCGCCAAATCATCCTATTTTCTGGCTTGCCCAAATCGCACGTGCCTGTGGTCGTGTGTCGGTGGATGGCGTTCCGGACAAGAGGCCGGTGAACCATCCTTAATAGCCGGCAGCCGGAGCGAACCGGTGAACCCCGCCAAACGGGGGACGCGACTTAAAGCAACGACGGACCGGGCTTTTTCGTCTCTGTCGGCCTCCAACGCCGACACACCGAAGAGGCTAGTCTCTCTTGCCGGGCGTGCGGATCGCGGGGCTCACCCAACATCCAATCGATGGCGTCGACCTCTCAGCACGGGTTCATCCCCGCGCGGAGTGACTCGTCGCCACGGCGCAGCATCTGGTCCGGACGCAGCCGCGGGAGCGGCATCGTCCGTGCCTCGGACTGTCTTGCAACGACGTCGACGCGTTTCCAACGCGCGCGGGCGACAGCGCACGGCCGTCCAAACCCTTTGTCTTGAACTCGGTTGTTCGGCTTGCCCAATGCGACATGGGGCGCCGGCACGAAGGGATGCCGCGATGACGCAAAAGATCCTCGACTTCCTGCGCGCCCGCCGCGAGCAGAACGGCGACGACGGCCCGTGCCTCGTCGTCGACCTCGACGTGGTGCGCGACAACTACCGCTTGTTCGCTCATGCGCTGCCCGACGCGCGTGTGTTCTACGCCGTCAAGGCCAACCCCGACCCGGCGGTGCTGAACCTGCTGGCCGGTCTCGGCTCGTGCTTCGACTGCGCCTCGGTCACCGAGGTCGAGCAGGTGCTGGCGACCGGCGCCACCGCGGATCGCATCTCCTTCGGCAACACCATCAAGAAGGAGCGCGACATCGCTCGCGCGTACCGCCTCGGCATCCGCCTGTTCGCGGTCGATTGCGAGGCCGAGGTCGAGAAGGTGGCGCGCGCCGCGCCCGGCGCACGCGTGTTCTGCCGCATGCTGTGCGAGGGCGCGGGGGCCGAGTGGCCGCTGTCGCGCAAGTTCGGCTGCGACGTCGCGATGGCGCCGCGCGTGCTGGAGCGCGCCCACGCGCTCGGCTTGGTGGCCCACGGCCTGTCGTTCCACGTCGGCTCGCAGCAGAACGACCCCGGCATGTGGGACGGGGCGCTGCGTGCGGCCTCGATGATCTTCAGGGACCTCGCGGAGCGCGGCATCACGCTCTCCATGGTCAATCTCGGCGGCGGCTTCCCGACCCGCTACCTGAAGAGCGTGCCGGCGACGGAGGTGTACGGCCACGCCATCCTGTCGTCGCTGCGCAAGCACTTCGGCAACGCGATCCCCGAGACGATCATCGAGCCAGGCCGCGGCATGGTCGGCAACGCCGGCGTGATCGAGGCCGAGGTGGTGCTGATCTCGCGCAAGTCCGACGAGGACCCTGTGCGCTGGGTGTACCTCGACATCGGCAAGTTCGGCGGTCTCGCCGAGACGATGGACGAGATGATCCGCTATCCCATCCGCACGCCCCAAGACGGCGATGCGACCGAGCCCTGCGTGATCGCCGGCCCGACATGCGACTCCGTGGACGTGCTCTACGAGAAGGTGCCGTACCCCCTCCCCGTCAGCCTGGAGATCGGCGCCAAGGTGCTGATCGAGGGGACCGGGGCCTACACGACGACCTATTCCGCCGTCGGCTTCAACGGCTTTCCGCCGTTGAAGAGCTACGTGATCTGAGGGCTCTGGCCCTCGATCGACCGCTTCGCCAAGCCCGCGACACCCGAACGGCCGATGCCTGGCATCGGTGCGAGGGTCATCCGCTGCCCTCGGAAAGGGACGCTTCGATGACTCCTGCCTTCTCGACCCACCTCCCCGCCGCCGCCTCCATGCCTTTGTCGCTGACCTCGACTC
Source organism: uncultured Beijerinckiaceae bacterium (assembly GCA_937873345.1). Classification (GTDB taxonomy): domain Bacteria; phylum Pseudomonadota; class Alphaproteobacteria; order Rhizobiales; family Beijerinckiaceae; genus RH-AL1. The sequence continues at coordinate 2,828 of CALMRL010000496.1, forward strand.
AGGCCTTCGTCGTCCCCAACCCGGTGCGCCGGGTGGTGGTCGACGTCGAGCGGCTTGGCGACGCCGAAGCCCGCGAGTCGCTGCTCGACCGCGCCTTCGGCCCCGGCCGGTTCGCCAAGACCTGCGAGCGCCTGCGCGTCGGCAGGCTCGCCGCGGCCGGCCTGTCCCTCGTCGCGAGAGTTTCCGAACTCGGCGGCGGCGCGGAGGTGGGTCGGGACATCGCGGGTGGAAACATTGCCGGCACCGTGCGGCTGTGGCA